>NZ_JCANVJ010000018.1:0-70805 GCF_059569355.1 Desulfobotulus sapovorans DSM 2055
TTCCTAGTACGAGAGGACCGGAATGGACGAACCAATGGTGATCCTGTTGTCGCGCCAGCGGCATAGCAGGGTAGCTAAGTTCGGTACGGATAACCGCTGAAAGCATCTAAGCGGGAAGCCAGCTTCAAGATGAGATATCCCCTGACTATAAGTCAGCTGAAGACCCCTTGTAGACTACAAGGTGGATAGGCCGGATGTGGAAGTGCAGCAATGCATGGAGCTTACCGGTACTAATCGGTCGTGAGGCTTAGCCACAATATTGGTGATCTTTTCTGCAGGAGAATGCGTAAAAAAGCTTCGTACCAAGGAATAAAAGAACTCGACGCGTGGAGCAAAAAGGTGTAGAAGCCTTTAGTTCTTTAGAAAAATATAACATCGAAATACAATTTTCGGTGGCGATAGCGTCAAGGTCACACCCGTTCCCATCCCGAACACGGAAGTTAAGCTTGACTGCGCCGATGGTACTGCATGGGCAACTGTGTGGGAGAGTAGGACGCCGCCGGATTCTTTTAACGCCCTGTCTTCAAGGTGAACTCACCTCGAAGACGGGGCGTTTTTTTTGTTGGAATTCGGTTTGACCATACTGCTATCTTAGGCTAATGTGCCTTGGCTTGGGATCTGTCTTTGTAAGGCAGAATTTTTTTTACAGCTAAGATAACAGGAAGTCCAGACCGGGCATGAGCTTGCTGTTTGCCAGAGGGGATGGATTTTTTATGGGAGAGTCGATGGTAACGAAAAATTGGAATGCGATTTTCACACCCGAAAAACTCAAGGAAATGTTTCCAGAAGACCGTTCCGATGCCTTTTTTGATGCACTCTTTGGTGATGCATCCGAGGGGGCCTATGACATCCGAATCGTTTTTCGTGGATCGCGTCGAGAAAATTTACTCGATTTTGCTTTTGTTCTGGATCAAAGACCTGGAAAATGCCTGGTTTGCAGTCTGACGTATGGTCTGCCAGATGTTTTTGCACGACACCCCGTCATCAATATCAAACATCTTGTCAGTGAACTGGAAGCTTTTTTGGGGGACGGTATCCGCTGTCAAAAATGGGAATTGGGTGCAACTCGGGAAATAAGCCGTACATCCCATGAAATTCCATTGCGTATTGAGCTGTCATCCCTTCAATAGTGTTAATGGAATGGATTAAAAACTGTGTTTGTTGTATCTGAGCTTGTAAAAAAAATATGCAAAAATGATGTTTTTCCGGTTGTTTTTAGCCTCTGGTATAGCGGAGAGGGATGTTTTGGATGTGTCCGTATCATAGGAAAGTGGCTGGCTGCTAAAGCTAGGATGACATGCTGGATGCTTATGGAAGGGAAGCTGATACATGCAGCTTCCTTTGTTATTTCTGATCCATTATCCAGATACCGTGCCAATCTTCAGGTGGGTTTTTTATAAGAATTTTGCATTTTTCTGCATAGAACCGGGAAGCAGGGTCTTCCTGCTGGATTGATGTAAAGACCTGTATGGCTTCCTCAAAATTACCATTATAGAAATACTGGAGTCCTTCAGAAAAGTGCAGTTCCCAGCCCTGTTTTTTGTGGGGCCAGCGGGGTTCAAAAATGCAGATGGGAAACTCCTTGCCTACAACCTGTACCCTGGCCAGCTCCCGGAGTTGGATGTCGGACTTCAGGGCCGCTGCCGTGACTTCAGAAATGAGTGTATACGTACCAAAAACTTTGTTGACGCCTTCCAGACGCGCTGCAAGATTTACCGCATCTCCCAGCATGGTATAATCAAACCTTTTTTTGGAACCCAGGTTTCCCACAACGGCAGGCCCCGTGTTGATACCGATGCGCATTCGGACGGGTTTTTCTGTCCAGCGACGGAGTTCTTGGGACATGGCCGCAAGGGCGTCCTGACATTGGAGGGCAGCCTGAACGGCCCTGTCTGCATGGTCGTCCAGGCGTAAGGGGGCATTCCAGAAGGCGATGATGGCATCTCCTTCGTATTTATCCACCGTACCACCACTTTCCAGAATAATATCCGTCATGGCGGAAAGGTAGTGGTTAAGAAAGGCCGTAAGTTTTTCAGGATCCAATCCTTCCGAAATTCGCGTAAAGCCTTCAAGATCGGAAAAAAAAATGGTGATTTCCCGTTTTTCACCTCCCAGCTTAAGCTTGTCTGGGTTAAGCAGCAGCTCGTCAATGACCGCAGGACTGAGGTACTGGGAGAAGGCATTTTTTATGAAACGTTTTTGGCGACCTTCAGTACTGTAATTGATGAAGATAGCAGTGGCTGTGGTTATCACCGTTGCCACCATAAAGGGGATGAGGGCCAATACCAGGCCTGCTGTATAGAAGGCAAGGCTCAGGCCGATGGGGAAGAGTAGCGAGGCGGCCATTGCCGTTAGAGCCATCCCTGTGGCGGGAAAGGTGATAACGCTCAGAGCACAGAGGGCGGAAAGTGCCATGACCAGTGTGAAAAAGGGTAGGAAAGGGATGTCTTGCAGAAAATCTCCGGCAAGAAAATTATCCAGCAGAGTGGCATGAACCTCTACACCTGGGTAGCCTCCACCAACGGGAACGGGGGTGAGGTCATGAAGTCCCGGAGCGGAATAACCTACGAGAACATAGGCGTCTTTTAAAAAATCAGCTTCGGGAAATTCAGCCTCTTTTCCCTGCATTTCCAGTATGGCGGCTCTGAGAATGGCAGCTGCTGGAATGGAAGGATGGGTTCGGGAAGGCCCGCGAAAACGGAGTCGGGCCTCTCCTCTGTGCAGGGAGATGATGCGCTCTCCGATGGAGATCCCTTGGGGATTCTGGTGGATGGGGGTCTCCGGATGGGCTGCCAGCCAGGTGGCGAGACCAAGGCTGGGAAACACCCTGTCATCAAAGGTGGTGAAGGGGCGGATGTTTCTGTAGGTACCATCGGTATCGGGATTCAGCCCCACATTGCCGAGAAGTTTCCAGCTTTTAGCAATCTCTGGGATGGGCAGGGCTGCCCGGAGGCGGCCTTCCGGTTTTTTACCCTCAAAGGAAGAAGGTTCCGGATATCCTGCGGGGTAGCGGGTTGTGGCTCCCGTTGTATTGCCGAGAAAGAGGGCACCTGTGACAGTTCCCATTTCCCGGGAGGCTGTAGCAAAGGCTGCATCATCGTATTTTCCGTAAAAGGAGGGTTCGGTGAACAGAATATCAAAGCCCACAGCCCGGACACCCTTTGCCTTGCAGAAGTTCAGGATATGAGCCCATATCTCCCTGGGCCATGGCCAGGAGAGGCCGTTATTTTCACGAGCCCAGTCCAGACTGTCCTGATCCACAAGAATCAGTACGACTTCTGAGGTGCTGGGTGCGGGTTTCGCCAGAAGCTGTGCCCGGATGTCAAAGGTCTTCCACTCCAGTCGATGGACAAGGCCCGAGAGAATCAGTAGCAGCATGACGCCCATGCCTGTGGCCAGGGCCAGAGCAGTTCGGAACAATATTTTTTTTCTGGCTGAGACCTGTTCCACAGGCAAGCTCCTGAGAAAGGAAGAGAAGGGTTAGCGTGCCGCCATTGCTGTCAGAAAACGGGCCTGACGTACGGGATGTTCCGGCAGCTTCCATTCCTTAACGTCCATCTGGATGAGTTCATCAATGCGACTCCGGGGAGCTGGGTGGGTACTGGCAAAATCCGGTGCTCCGGGTTTTAGGGTTTTGTCCATGGCTGCGAGCATGTTGACAAGTCCTGCGGGATCATAACCGCAGGACTGAAGAATCGTTACCGCCTCGGCGTCTGCTTCCCGCTCAAAGGCTCTGGAATAGCCGTTATTCATAAGAGTGCCTGAGATATCGGCAATGGAACCCCCGAATGCTTTGGTGAGATCGGCGAGATGACCGCCGGCAAAGGCTCCTGCACCTTCCACGGCGATGGTGGTGAGGGCTGAGGTAAGACGGGATTTTTTGATGGCCTTGAGTCCGTGTTTTTCAGAAACATGAGCAATTTCATGGGCCAGAACGGCGGCCAGTTCGGTTTCATTGCTGCAAAGCGTCAGCATTCCCCGGGTGATGAAGATGAAACCGCTGGGAGCGGCAAAGGCATTGATTTCATCAGAATCCAGGAGCAGAAAGGCATACCCCCTGAAAGATTCTGGATGGGTGGCGTAACGGGCCAGGGTCTGACCGAGAAGATTCACATAGGCTGTGGCCTGTTCGTCATGCCAGACGGCATAGGAGGAGAGGATTACAGCCCCCACACTGCGGCCAATGTAATATTCCTGTTCCGGTGTGATGTCTTCAAAACTTTTGACCAGTGCTGCGGTGCTGCGTTTGATGGCACCTGCCTGGGATTCACTGATGGTACCAGAGGCCACACCCACGGTGGTGCCCACCTCAGAGACCACGCCTAAGGTTTTGCAACCGGAGGCGAAAAAGCCAAGGCAGAGGGAAAGGAAGAGGAGGGACAGTTTTTTCATTTCAGACCTCCTTTGGGATGCAGGTCGCCGGTCTGAAGAAAGACCCGTGATTCTTCGGGGCTTACGGTAAAGCTTTCCATGCGGTTGATGTCCGCATAGTTCAGCCCCTGGTTTTCGGTTCTGAAAGCGGCTTCTACTTCCGGACTGAAGCCTTTGCCTGCAAGGGCCAGTTCATCGGCACTGACCTTGCCGGAAAGGGCGTTGCCGGAAGCCAGTTCAATCTTCTGATCCGTCAGAGCTTTGGCATGCACCCAGCCTGTGGTTTCTGTGCCCTGTACCTGTACCCTGCGCCAGTCATTCTGTTCGGACAGGACTTCTACGGGTTGTCCGTAATGAATTTCCATGATGGTGCCGGAAAGAAATGAGGGCATTTCACGGAGCGGGGTGCTGCGGACGTGAACCTGAAGGCTTGCCGCCATGACACCCGTCGCCGTCATGAGTACGATGAAAAGAAACCAGCCAGAATATGAGCGCATGCTTTCCTCCTCTGGATGAGCGTGGGGTGGCCTGCCTGCCGGGAACAGTCCACATAGTTTAAAGTTTTTTTAGCTGCATGATTTCTTTGGGGCTGAGGTGGCGCCATTGACCAGGGTTCAGATCCCGTAATTCTAAAAAAGCCATGCGGATACGGTGGAGGCTGAGTACCCGGGCACCGAGGGAGGCCACCATTTTGCGGATCTGTCGGTTTCTGCCTTCCTGAAGTATAATTCTAAAAGTTTTGAAATCCATACGGAAAACCTGCGCAGGCCGTGTTTTCCGGCCTTCCAGGATCATGCCTTCCGCCATCTGGGTCAGTGCCGCATCGCTGAGGGATGGACGGGTTGTCACCACATACTCCTTTTCATGATCAAAGGAGGGATGGGAAAGCCGGTGATGCAGGGGGCCGTCATTGGTGAGGAGAACAAGGCCTGTGGACTCCTTGTCCAGACGGCCTACGGGAAAAATACGCTGGGGCAGAGGCACAAGGTCGGTGACCACCCGCTCTCCCCTGTGATGGCAGGAGGTCACCACGCCCTCGGGTTTGTGCAGCAGCACGTACACCAGGGATTCTTTAAGCTGAACAGGCTTGCCGTCCATAAAAATCTTATCCTCTGGCTGTACCCTGAACCCCATTTCCCGGATGACCTGCCCGTTTACCCCGACCCGGCCCTGGGCGATGCGACGTTCTGCTTCCCTTCTGGAGCAGATACCTGCATCGGCCAGGAATTTTTGCAGACGAAGGCCCGGATCCTTCCGGGGGCTGTTTTCAGGATCGGTAGTCGGCATTGATGCGCACATAATCGTAGGAAAAATCACAGGTCAGCATGAAGTCACTTCCTTCTCCAATTCCAAGATCAATAAGGATAGTGAATTCCTTCTGCTTCATGATGGCAGCAGCCTTTGCCTCTGCCTCGGAACCCAGCCATACCCCGTCCTGGACGAGGAGGGCATCGTCAAAACGCAGGGTGATGCGATCCGGGTCGAGATCCGCGCCGGATCGCCCAACGGCCATGGCAAGACGCCCCCAGTTGGCATCTTCACCAAAGAGGGCGGTTTTTACAAGGGGGGAGTTGGCAACGGTGTCGGCGGCCTTCAGGGCATCCTCATTGCTTTTTGCGCCCTGAACCACAATTTTTACAAGCTTGGTGGCACCTTCACCATCCCGTACCACCTGAACGGCAAGATCCATGCAGAGATCATCCAGAACCTGGGCAAAGAGCGCTTCGTCTCTGCCTTCCGGGCGCAGTCCGGAAGCACCGGAAGCCATGAGCAGCACCATGTCGTTGGTGCTGGTATCCCCGTCCACGGAGATGCGGTTGAAGCTTTTGTTCACAGCGGCCTTGAGAAGCCGGGACAGGGTTTCAGGAGCCATATCCGCATCCGTAACAAGAAAGCTCAGCATGGTGGCCATGTCCGGACGGATCATCCCCGATCCTTTGGCCATGCCGCAGAGGGTGATGGGTTTTCCCTGCACTTCAAGGGTGCGCAGGGCTGTTTTTTTCACAAGATCCGTGGTCATGATGGCCTGGGCAAGATCGTTCAGGCCTTCGGGTTTCAGGCGGAGCACAAGATCCGGGATGCAGGGGAGGATGCGATCCATGGGAAGCTGCTGGCCGATAACACCGGTGGAAGCCACCTGCACGAGTTCAGGTGCAATCCCCAGGGCGTCAGCTGCGGCTTGGGTCATGGCTCTCGCATTCTCCATGCCCTGTTCGCCTGTGGCGCAGTTGGCATTGCCGGAGTTGACGATCAGTGCCTGACAGTGTCCGCACTGGATATGTTCCCGGCTGATGCGCACGGGAGCAGCGGTGACTTTGTTTTGTGTGAAAACCGCAGCAGCGGAGGCAGGATGGGTGCAGACCAGCATGGCCAGATCCTGCCTGTCCTTGTACTTGATCCGGGCGGAAACAGCCCCTGCGGCAAATCCTTTGCATTGCATGGACGTCATGGAGAGGTATCCCTAAAGAGTAGGTTGGGAGAAAGGGGAGCAAAACCCCTGAAACAAATGCTATTGTACTTTATCTTTTGTGGGGATCAAGGCATAATGCGCGCCGTTTTGATAAACCCCATGCAAGGGAGTGTATTTTATGGTGGAAACAGCTTTGGTCTGTCCTGTATGTAAAAAGGGACGTATCCGGGTAAAACGTTCCTGAAGGAAGGTTTCCTTCCGCTGCACGGTGTGCGGCCAGGCCTGCCCGGAGGAGTGTATTCAGAAACTGATGGATGAAGCACTGGAAGAAAAACTGGCCTGGATTCCTGTGGACAGGCTCTGATTTTTGTAAGGACATACGGGTGCGCAGATTCAAGATTGTTATGGAATATGATGGTTCCATGTTTCACGGGTGGCAGTGCCAGCCGGGATTGAAAACGGTTCAGGGAGAGCTGGAGCAGGCCCTTTCCCTCATTGCTGTGGCGCGGGTGGATGTGCACGGATCCGGCAGAACGGATGCCGGTGTGCATGCTCTGGCCCAGGTGGCCCATTTTGATATGCCCACCCGCATGACCGGGCCTGCCCTGAAAAAGGCTATGAATTGTCTTCTGGCAGAAGGTCTTGTGATTCATCACTGCATGGAGGTGGGTCCGGCATTCCATGCGCGTTTTGCGGCCAGGGCCAAGACCTACCGGTACCGGATTCTGAACCGTCCCCTGCGTCCGGCTCTGGGGAGAAACCACGTCTGGCATGTGTGGCGGAAGCTGGATCGGAATGCCATGGATACGGCGGCTTCCCTTTTGGTGGGAACCCATGATTTTAAAAGTTTCGAAGGTGCGGGCAGCCCCAGAAGCCATACGGTACGCACCCTGTTCCGTGCCGGGTTCTTTGATGAACCGGAGTCTCCCGATGTTTTTGCCTTTGAGGTCACGGCCAATGGTTTTTTGCGCTATATGGTCAGAAATATTGTGGGAACATTGGTGCAGGTGGGAATGGGAAAGATTGCTGTGGCGGAAATTCCTGAGATTCTCCAGGGTAAAAGCCGTCAGCTTGCGGGAATGACGGCCCCTCCTCAGGGGCTGTTTTTGAAAAGTGTACACTATGATCTCCGGAACGACTTTACGCAACCTGCCATGGAGGTCCGGTTACCGCCGGGTATCGGTATGGGAGGCAAGGGGGGGTAATGTACTGGAAAAACCCTAAACAGGCTTTCAGGGAATGGGTACGTCAGCACGATGATCGCTGGTCTTTTATCCTTCTGTATCTGGTACTCGCCGTTACATTGAGTGTCTCTATCAGTCTTTTTTGGCTGCTCGTGGTAGTGGGGCTGCATGCGGTTGTGGAGTGGCTCTGTCAGCGGGAACAGTATGAAGGAGAGGCTTTTTCCCGTACCCTGGGGCGGGTAATCTGGGCGATAAAGCTGGATCTTACCCTCATCCTTTTCTCCCTTTTGCTCGGTATTTATATGGACGTGATGATGGGCATCGCGGGGCTGGGTTCTATCACCCGTACCGGGGTTCAGGGGATGAAGGGTGGAGCACGGTTTCTGGTCTGGGAAAAGGCCCTGAAGGCGATTTTACTGTCTCTGGATGATCTGGCCCAGGTATTTCGGGCTTTTTTTCGAAAACGAGGCCCTGGGGCTCTCCCTTCTTCCGTCACCCAGAAGAGTTCTTTTTTTACGGCTTCTGAAAGCAGGGATTGTTGCCATGCTTCCGGCCGGGAAAGTCCCTGGCAGCTTTCCTGGACTTTCGGGGACAGGGTCTGTCTTCTTTTTGCCCTGTTCTGTCTGGGAATGCTTTGGGTCAGTCCCTGGCTGAGCGGGCACGATGTCAACGGGATTTTGCGCATCATGGCTGGAGATTTGCATCCATGGCCATGACAGGCCCAGGTTTTTCCATTCTTTTATTGCCGGATTTTTTTTTAAGGGTCTGATGTGTTGACAGAGCGACACTTTCGCTGTACCCGATGTAAGGTGATCGGATGAAGCGTCCGGGCATGGATAAAAGATCGTTTTCCATGGGGTGGATACGACCTTTTGTGTAAGGGTGGGGATAGTCCCCGGATTCATGTAATCGTATTGAAGGAGAAGAAGATGTCTTACGAACCGGTAGTGGATGAGGACAGATGTGTTGGTTGTGGAGAATGTGTGGATGTGTGCCCTGTAGATGTATTTGAAATGCAGGACGATAAATCCAAGCCCGTGAATGCCGAAGAATGCCTGGGATGTGAGTCCTGTATTGAGGTTTGCGAGCCAGGAGCCATTGTTGTAAACGGGCTGTAAGGGCCACCGGCAGGCATGCTGTTGTCTGTCCGACAAGAAAGAAGAAAAGGGGGCGGATGCCGGATAGAGACGGCTTTCGCCCCCTTTTCGTAATATTCTGTAATTGCAGAATGAAAATTGGGGAGCCTATGCTGGGAACAGGGGTGAATGTTCTGGCCATTTTTGCGGGTGGTCTGTTGGGGCTTTTTTTAGGGGAGGGGGTTCCGGATCGTTATAACCGGACGGTAATGCAGGCTCTTTCTCTGGCAGTTATGCTTATCGGTCTGAAAAGTGCTTTGGCCTGTGATGCCATACTGGTGATCATTGGCAGTCTTGTGCTGGGAAGTCTTGCGGGGGAGTGGCTGGGGATTGAGGCAGGGCTGAACCGTATGGGCGGATGGCTGGAGCAGCGTTTTTCAAAGGGTGGCGGAGATGGGCGCGTTGCAAAGGGTTTTGTCACGGCAAGCCTGATTTTCTGCGTAGGTTCCATGGCCATTGTGGGGTCTCTGGAGAGCGGTCTTTCCGGTAACCACGAAACCCTGTTTGCAAAATCCGCTCTGGACGGTGTGGCTGCTGTGATTTTTGCCGCTTCCATGGGGGTGGGTGTCCTGTTTTCTGCTTTGGCCGTTTTGCTGTATCAGGGAAGCATTACCCTGCTGGCCGTTCTGATCAAACCCTTTCTGGTGCCTGAGGTGATTGCTCAGATGTCGGGTACGGGGGGGCTTTTGATTCTGGCCATTGGCGTCAACCTTATGGGTGTTGCCCAGATACGCATCGGGAATATGTTACCGGCTATTTTTGTACCCTTGTTTTTTTATGGTGTGCGGCTTTTATTTTGAAAGTCGTGTTTGCAGGAGTGGTGTGAAAAAATGGTGTCTCCGAAAGATTCTGTATGTGTGTCTGCCCGCAACCACCCCGATGAGCGGCTGATCTTTGAAAATACCACGGATGCCATTATCGTGCTGCAGGATGGGATTTTACGCTATGTGAATGCCAACGGTATCCGTCTGATGGGGTATTGCCATGAGGAACTGCTGGATCGTCATTTCCGGGATTTTGTGCATCCTGACGATCTGCCCATGGTGGAACTGCGTTACCAGCAGCGTATGCAGTACGAACCTGTTCCTGAAGTGTATCCTTTCCGTCTGATTACCAGGAGGGGAGAGGCCCTCTGGTTTGAAATCCATGCCATCGAGATGACCTGGAAGGGGCAGAGGGCAAGTCTGACCTTTTTTCACAACATTCAGCGTCGTGTACTGGCGGAAGAGGCTCTGTCCCGCAATGCGGAAAGAACCCGCGCTCTTCTGAATGCCATCCCGGACATGATGCTGCGGCTGAATCTGGATGGGTTTTGTCTGAATCATAAACCCTTTGAGGAGGCCCGGCATTTTACGATTCTGACGCCCGTTGAAGGAAAACGTCTTCAGGAATTTTGCCCGGAACCCATCGCAGGTATCTGCATGGAAGCCATGAAACGTGCTGTTTCCACACGAGAAATGCAGATTTTTGAGTTTCCCTGTGATTGTCAGGAAACACGAACCTGTTATGAAGTTCGTGTTATTGCCCTGGTGCGTGATGAAATTCTTCTGATTGTCCGGGATATTTCCGACAGAAAACGGATGGAAGAGACCCTGAGACAGCGGGAGGAAAACCTGCGTAAAGAGAATGTCCGTCTGCGTTCCAGTATGCGGGAACGTTATGGCTTTCGGAATCTGATTGGAAAAAGTCCGGCCATGCAGGCCGTGTACGATCATATTCTCAGGGCATCGGCGTCCAACGCCCATGTCATTCTTTATGGGGAGTCCGGAACCGGAAAGGAGCTTGTGGCCAGGGCGATTCATGACCTCAGCGACAGGGCAATGGAACCCTTTATCCCCGTGAACTGTGGCGCTATCCCTCCGGGACTCATGGAAAGTGAGTTTTTTGGGTATAAGAAAGGGGCCTTTTCCGGAGCGGTGTCAGATCGAAGGGGCTATCTGGATATGGCCTGCAAGGGAACCCTCTTTATGGATGAGCTGGGAGAGATTGATACCAATATGCAGGTGAAGCTGCTCCGGGCCATTGAAGGGGGCGGATTCATGCCGGTGGGTGGAGACCGTTTGCATAAACCGGATCTGCGCATTATTGGTGCCACAAACCGCAACCTTATGGATCTTGTCCGTAAACGTATGATGCGGGAGGATTTTTTTTATCGCATCAATATTATTCCCATACATCTGCCCCCCTTGCGGGAACGTGGGGAGGATCTGAATCTTCTCATCTACCATTTTCTGGAGGCTCTTTCCGAAAAAGAGCCTGCGCCCGTCATCCCGTCCAGCATTCTGGCCATGCTTCGGGCCTATTCCTGGCCGGGGAATGTCAGGGAGTTACAGAATGTGATTCAGCGTTACCTGACCATGGACAGTATTGATCTGGCAGGAAAGGGGGAAGGGGCGTTTTATGAGCCTGCGGCCCTATCCCGGCGGGAAGTTCAGGATGAAGGGCTGGATCTGAAACGGGCTGTGGAGAATTTTGAACGCAGCTATATAGAAAGAATGCTGAAAAGAAACCGCTGGAAGCGGGAAGAAACAGCAAAAATCCTTGGGATTCATAGAAAGACCCTTTTTAGAAAAATGCGGGATCTGGGGCTGGAAGAGTGATGTCCGCATGGAGTGGGGCAATATCGGGCCTTGATGTGGCATAAAAGTCCCTTTATCGCAACGCGCAGTTATTTAAAAGGTTTATTGGAATACTCTGTGCGCATGGGACATTTTTGTCTCATGCGTTTTTTGATTCTGGAAAGTCCGTAACAAATGGAAAGAAAATTTATTTTTTTAAAAAAATATTTAAAAACAAATATTTATGACATTAATACCGAAAAAAACAGGGGGATAAGGAGGCTGATTTTTTTGGGGGGGACATCGGGGTATGAAGGTTGCTGATCCCCTTGGGGCCTGGTGTGTGTACCAGGGCGTAATGGGATGAAATATCAGCTGAAAAACGGAGAAGTTTTATGAACAGGAAATTTTTTATCTTTACCCTCATGGCACCAATGATTCTGCTTGTCGCATCAGGTCATGCCAGCTACATCAACTCCCTGACAAACCTCAGTGCAAACTGGATTTCCAATCCTGCGGGACGACTGGCCGCAACGGACAGTGCCGATGGTGTAGCCACGAATCCGGCAGGGCTTGTCCGAATGGAGGAAGGCCTCCATATTCATTTTTCCAGCCAGTCCATTGACAATCATTATAAGATCAGGGTTGGGGATTCCTATCCAGGCCAGGGGATTACGGAGCAGAATAAGCCCAGCAAATTTGTTCCTTCCCTTTATGTGAACCGTAAACGGGATAACTGGTCTTTTTTTGGAGGTCTGAATATTTATGGGGGGGGCGGCAGCCTGTATTTTGAAGATGGAACCCCCAATCTGAACATGGCGGTGTGGGGCATTGAAGCACTGGCTGCCCGCTCCAGCAAACTGCTGGGAACCCCTGTTCAGCCCTGGAGCAATGGGAAAAAATATTTCAATCTGAGTCCGGATCCGAATCAGGCCCTGGGAGCCGGGGTCAGCTCGGAAATGCTTTCCATGATGCCGGCTTTTTCCTTCGGGGCGGCCTATGCGGTAAGCAGCCGGTTTTCCGTGGCTGCGGGGGCAAGGATTATTTATGGGCTTCAGACGATTAAGATCGCGGCACGATCCGCAGGTCTGCATGGTGACAAGGCCACGCTTTACGATGCAGAATGGACAACTCTGGGAGGCCTTCTGTTTGCCAGTGTGAATTACAGACCCGTTGAAAGGCTGAATCTTGCCCTGATGGTTGAATCCTGGGCTCCCATGAAGTGGGAAGTGAATGTGAAGGAGGATCTTTCTCTCCGGACTCCTGCCTTTAATAACGAACATGCCCTGTCTTCCATGTCGGGGTATCTGGATGGCAGAACCTTCCGTTTTGATGAGCCTGCCAAGCTGTTCCTCGGAGCAGACTATGCGTTGACGGATACCCTGAATCTGAATGCCATGTTCATGCTTTACATGCCCATGTGGGGGGAATATCAGAAGCCTGCGTCTTCAACACCCAACAATCCGCAAACGGGAACCTCCTACGCCCTCAATGAAACGGAGTACGATCTGGATCCGGGTTTTGAGGCCGGTGTTGGGATGGACGTGAAACTTTCCGGGAATACGACATGGAGTGCCGGTGTGGTTTATAACTGTATCAACTACAGAGATACCTACCATTCCGAACTGGTGATGAAAAACGATCTTTTCAATGTGGGAACAGGGGTCAGAACCAGGGTCAATGACCGTTTTACTCTGGGGGTTGGCTATATGCGCAATATCTATCTGGATGAGGAAAACGCAAATCAGACCAAAGATCCGAATGGAAAGAGCTATGCAACCACCTACAGCAAGAAGGCCAATGTACTGGCGTTCAGTCTTGAATACCGTTTTATGTAAAATGTAAGGTGTTGGTAAGCCGTATCCATGAGTTGTCTTTTTTTGTGTTGAGGTCAAAAAAAATCTCTGTTCTGAACAGGCCGTAATAGGTTTTTCAGAATGGAGATTTTATTTTTTTGAATCCCCTCCTTCTTCAGCTATCGTTTCCATGCTTCGGTGGGGAACGATGGAGCCGTGAAGTCCCGGAAGCCTGCTCATAGACTTGCTGATTTTAGAGATCCTGTTCATGTCGGTTTTGTTTGTGGCTGTTACCGAAGAGTTCCATGGCGCAGTTTACCCGTTCTTCGGTACTGCGCATGACTCCAGCCAGGGATTCAATCTTCCGGAGACGGAGCAGCAGGCCTTCCCCGTTGGTCAGCTGTATGGCAAGCCCGGGGCGTGCGTTGAGTTCGAGAAGCAGGGGGCCACGGTCTTTATCAAGAACGATATCTGCACCGATATAGCCCAAACCTGTCATCTCATGGCAGCGGCTGGCCAGGGTGAGGAGGTTTTTCCAGTCCGGAATTTGAATGTTGTCCAGGGGCTTTCGGGTGTCCGGATGCAGGGTGACGGGCAGGCCGAACTGCAAAGCCCGAAGCCCGGTTCCTGTGGCCAGATCCAGCCCCACCCCCACGGCTCCCTGATGCAGGTTGGCTTTTCCGTCTGAGGCCTCTGTGGCCAGACGCAGCATGGCCATGACAGGGTATCCCTGAAACACAATGACCCGTATATCGGGAATGCCCTGATAGGAATACCCGTCAAACAGGGGATCCATTCGGATCAGATCTTCCACCAGTACTGTATCCGGTGTACCGCCCAGAGAGTAGAGTCCGGCCAGGATGTTGGACAGGTGACGCTGGACGTCCGCTTCTCCCATGCGTTTGCCCGAGGCTTTGACGAAGCTGTTTTCCATGCAGCGGGAGATCACAAGAATACCTTTGCCTCCGGAACCCTTGGCGGGTTTGATGGCAAACCCTTCAAGACCCTGAAGCTGTTGTCTGACATGCCGGATTTCATGTTGGGCGGTAAGGACAAAGCGCAGGGTCGGTGTGGGGATTCCGTGCTCTTCAGCAAGGCGTTTGGTTTTAAGTTTGTTGTCCACAAGAGGATACAGATGGCGTGGGTTGTGCCGGGCAATGAACTGGATGTTGCGGCGGTTCATACCCAGAATCCCCATGGACTTCAGGGCAGAAGGGGAGATCCATCTCATTTTGAAATGCCCTTTATGGCAGCAAAGCGTCGCAGTTCAAAAAGCCGGTATCCTGTGTACTGACCGATAAGAAGAATAAGGGCAGCGATAACAAGGTTCAGCTCAGGGAAGTTGAAGCTCAGATGGGCGATAAGGGGGTGACGCATGAAAAGATAGGCGAGAAGTGCGACACCAAGACTTCCCGAACCCTGTACCAGAACTTCCCGCATCCCTTCTTCTTCCCAGAGAATGGACATGCGTTCTATGGTCCAGGCAATGATGATAATGGGAAAGGCCGTGACGGGTATGCCCGTATGGAATCCCAGACGGATAGCTGTGAGACTTGCCAGGGTAATGAGGGTGATGACGATGATGACAATGGTGGCAATACGGGCCACCAGGAGTAGATTGAGGTAGGACAGATAACTGCGCAGCAGAAGCCCCGCTCCTATGAGGGCAAGAAAGTAGACCAGCCCGGGAATAAGGGAGGTCTGGAGAAAGGCCATGCCGATGAGTACAGGCATGAAGGTTCCGGAGGTGCGGACGCCGATAAGGATACGCATCAGGGTCACCACCAGAGCCCCTGTCGGAATGAGAAGCAGCAGCCGGAAGACCCCCTGCTGATCCAGGGGCAGGTGATGCATGCTCAGAAAGGAAAAACGCAGGTTGCTTGACTGGAGTTTGGCCATTTCCAGGGCGGGGATGCTCTGAGAGAGCATGGAAAAACTGATCCTTCCCATGGTACCGCCGCTGAGATCAAGAAGGGATGGCCCGTTTCTGTGCCATAACAGAAAGTTCTCAGGTATACCCTGAAGACCGGTTTCAGGGTGAAAAAGAACCCAGCTTTTGCCGGTAAAGACTTCTATCATGGGTACCAGGCTCTGGTTTCTCCGGTTGTCTTCCAGAAAAAGTCCCAGAATGACCCGTGCCGGAATACCCGCCTGGGCGAGAAGACGGGTGAGAAGACTTTCCGGTTTGTGGCGGCTCAGCAGCAGGGTTGCGTTCTGTTCGCCGGTGTGCAGTGCCTTGATGAGTTCCCGCGTGAGACTTTCCGGTGTACTGGATCTGCTGGTGGCGGCTTCCATGAGCGCTTCTGCTGCTGTAGCTTCGGAGTCATCCCAGTAGACGGGTTCCATGGGAGGCGGAGGATCTCCAGGAGCGGAAGTTCTGTCTGCCTGAGGCGAAATCTGGATTTTGTAATAAAGTGTCTGTTCATTCAGGGCGTTTCGGCGGGACCATTCCGCCCTGCGTCCTTCCCTGTTCTCAATGATGGAGAAACCGTATCCCGGAGAAGCCGCCTGTTCGTTGAAAATCCGGAATCCCGGCGGGTTGTGGGGGATGCTCAGGCTGGCGAGTACAGGCTGGTTTTCGGCGGTAAAATCCACACGGGCCTCCACCAGCCAGACACCGGTATTCTTTCCGGGTTCCAGGGGAATCTGCATGGTGCTGTGGCGAAGCCAGGCAAGGCCGCATCCAGCCACTGTCAGGGCCAGTACAATCCAGTACAGACTGATACGGGACATCAGAGGCCTTCCGTTTCTTTTTCAACGCGTTCAGGGTTTTTTTTCCGTTTTACGGGAAGGGTGTGGGAAAGGCTGACATCCACCACCATTACATCTTTGAGGATGTTGCGTCCGATAAGTACGGGAAAGCTCAGGTGGCTGCGGTCGGAAAGGGTGAATTCCGCAAGCTGGGTGGTATCCCCGATGGAAAGGGAAAGCTGGATAACGGGTCTTCGTTCACTTTCCTCACTGATGGACTGGAGGATACGGGCTTTACGCAGAAGCTTTTGTTCCATGGGAATCACTTCACCCGTTTCCGGGTGGAGCAGATCAAAACGTACCCAGCGTTCCCCGTCCCGTTCAAAACGCTGGATATTTCGGGCATCCAGGGATGCGGTTTCTGCACCTGTGTCCATGCGGGCGGGGAAGAGAAAGCCTGGCGGGGTGATGAGGACGCTTTCTTCTGCGCCGACCACAATTTTTTGTGCAGGAATTTTTTCCCGTACGTGCGGGGACAGTACAGCCTGGGGGGGCGGTGGCGGAGACGGAGCCGGCACCAGGGACGCTTCTTTTTTTCGGACGATTTCAGCCGTGATGTTTTCCAGCATACTATGCTTGAAAACATCATTTTCGAGAATTTTTTCCATAAGGGGTCTCAGGGACTCACAGGCGGTATCGTTTTCAAGGCTGAGGGTAAGACGGGAGAGAACCTCATGATTCAGGTTTTGTGTTTCAAGCATACGGGCTGTAAGAACGGCCTGCTCCGAGAGCTGTTGTTCCATTCCTGTCAGATCTGCCCCACGGACGAGCAGAAGATTCTGGGCGCATCCTGAAAGAAGAGGCAGGGTACCCCAGAGAAGAAAAAGAATATTCGGGCGTAAAATCATGGTGCGGCTCCGGGCAGGGCTGTTTTCTGCTGATGAATGCAGGGTATGGAAGATATGGAGGGGAGGATTCATGACTCCGAACGGGGGGTTTTCAGGTCAGGGAGGGTCAGTTCAATCCCCACAGGACAATGATCGGATCCCATCAGTCCGTTTTCTATAAAGGCGCTTTTCAGCCAGCCTTTTTCAAGAATATCCCGGGAAACCAGGCAGAGGTCAATGCGCCAGCCTGCATTGTTTTGACGGGCATTGGCCCTGTAGGACCACCAGGAATACCGTACCGTTTCGGGGTACAGGTGGCGGAAGGTGTCCACCCAGCCTTCGGCCATGAGCCGATCCAGCCAGTCGCGTTCGATGCGCAGGAAACCGGAGGTCTTGGCATTGGCTTTGGGGTGTTTGAGGTCAATTTCGTTGTGGGCTGTGTTGTAGTCGCCGCAGACAACAACAGCCCTGCCCGTTTTTCGGATGGTATCCGCATGGCGAAAGAAGGCCTCATAGAAACGCAGCTTATAGTCCAGCCGTTCTTCCCCCATCTGACCATTTGGAAAGTAGACGTTGAACAGGGTAAAGTCGTCAAAGTCCAGTTGGTTGACCCGGCCCTCATCGTCAAATTCGGGGAGACCGATGTCTTTGCCCATGGACAGGGGCTGGATGCGACTGTAGGCCATGACTCCGGAGTAGCCTTTTTTCTTGAGGCTGTAGCTCCAGATCTGATGGGGATAGCCAGACAGATCCAGCATTTCAGGGCTGCGCTGAGCTTCCTGGAGTTTGGTTTCCTGGAGCATGAGGATGTCCGCGTTAAGGGCTTTGACCGAAGCCTCAAAATTTTTTTGCCAGATGGCTCGGAGACCATTGACATTCCAGGAAACAATACGGAGTTGGCGTCCCAAAATCCGGTTTCTCCTTGCAGAAGGGTTGCTAAAGGGGAAAAAAGGCGGGTGCAGGTTTGCATGCATCTGCACCCTAAAGATGTTTCAGTAGAGGATGGCTTCATCCACATCCGCAAGACTGGCACAGCCTGTCATGACCATGGCCTGCTTCAGTTCCATGCGAAGCTGTTGAATATAAGCAGAAACCCCATCTTCAAGAGCACCGCAGGCGGCAATGGCAAAGGGACGTCCGATGAGGACGGCATCGGCTCCCAGAGCCAGCATTTTCAGAATATCCACCCCACTGCGTATGCCGCCATCCACCAGAACCTTGATTCTGCCCCCCACAGCCTCCACGATTTCCGGAAGGACATCGGCGGTACCGGGGGTCATGTCCAGAACACGGCCTCCATGGTTGGAAACCACAATGGCATCGGCATCGGCTTCCAGGGCGAGTTCGGCCTGATCCGGGGTCATGATGCCTTTGAGAATAAGGGGTTTCTGGATATATTCCTTGATCTGCCGCAGCTTGGCCACGGATTTGGCGGAAACGGGACGGCCCATCAGCCTTAAGGTAATGAGTCCTGCGGCGTCAATATCCATGCCGATGGCAAGGGGCCGGGTGGCAAGGGCTCTGTCCAGTTTGTCAAAAAGTTCCGTGTCTTCCCAGGGTTTGATGAAGGGGATACCCTGCCCTTCTGCCCGCTGAAGCGCCTCAAAGCCGCACTGGGAAATTTCCGGTGGCACACCGTCTCCCGTACACCCGAGAATGCCTTCTTTGCGACAGGCTTTCACAATGGCCTGAATATAGTCCGCCTCGGAAACGGCACCGCCCATATTGTAGGAGATACCCCCAATGGGAGCGGCGAGGAGGGGCATGTCCAGGGAAAGCCCGAAGAGATCCGTCCGGGTATCCGGTTCGGTGATGTCATGGATGAGGCGCATGTTCAGCCTCAGATCCGCAAGGGCTTCCCCATTGGCACGAAAGGCTTCTCCTGTACCGATACCTCCCATACCGGGCACGCCGGATGCACAGTTCTTGCCGTTGCAGATGGGGCAGACACGGCAGTAGCCAGTCATTCTTTCCCTTGCGGTATCCCGTATGCTTTTCATGGAAGGCCTCCTGAATGCGGATGGTGTTGGGGGAAGAGATCCGGACAGAGCCGGGCAGCCATGGGCTTTCTCGAAAATATCTGCTAGCATTCCCGCAGATAAAAAGCAAACCCTGCCATGCGCATCCTTTGCTTGAGACCCGGAGACTTTTCCGTTAAAGAAGGGAAGCTGCTTCTCCTTATTTTTTGTTGCTGCGAAGCCGGGATGGGGGCGCATGGTCAGGAAATGGCCCTGATGCCGATATGGGAAACTTTTTTTGAGTATGGGACGGGAACGTGTTTATTTTTACAAAAAAACAGCTCTACAAAGGGATGGACAAGGCCTTTGATCAGGTCAAGCATGGTGTGTACCGCAGACTGGTGACCCGGTACAGCGATGAGATGGAGAAGGAAAAAGCAGGGCTGCTTGCTGCGGCTGTGACCAACCGGCTTTTTTCCCTTCCACCTGCCAGTGAGGAAGGCCGTCGTTTTCTTTCCGAGTACGAGGGACGGGTGCGTAAAGCCGCAGAGGCACTGAAGGGAGAAGAGGATATTCTTCATGCTGTAACCCTCTCCCTGCGGCAGCGTCAGAAGCTGCTTTTTACCCTGGTGGATGAGGGAAAGGCTTCGGGTACGGCCATTAACAGGCCTCTGGATAACCTGATGAAGATGGGACTTATGGCCGAGATCCGGGATCTTCCGGAACCCAAGGCTTTTTTGAAATTTGCCCGCAAGTTTCTTCAGAACAGTCCGGAATGACAGCAGAGGGACGGTTTATGACAAGCCAGGAAACGGTCTATCACTACACAACGGGGAAGGCGCTGAGGGCCATTTTGCAGACAGGGCAGATTCTGCCCTCTCCATCCTTTTCCAGGGCAACGGAAAAGTCTGTGGTCTGGTGTTCTGTCCGGAAGGACTGGGAACCCAGTGCGGCCTGTATTCAGACCCTTCCCGATGGCCGTGTTTTACGCAGGACAAGGGAGGAAATCCGGTATCAGGAAGGGGGCCTGATCCGGATTCTGCTGAAACCTGAGGTTCGGATGTTCAACTGGGAGCAATACCGGCGAATCAGCGGTATTTCCCCTAAACATCTGCGTGTACTGTCCCGTTTTGCAGAAGAATGCGGTGCGGATATCCGGCAGTGGCGGGTCAGTTTTGTTCCTCTTACCAGTGCTCTCTGGGCGGGTATCGAAGTGCAGAATCCGGGAGATGGCGTCTGGTTTTCCCATCCTGTCCAGCGGGCGATGCCTCTTGCAGTGCTGTTGCGGGAAGTGCGGAACTGTCTGCCTTTTATGGGCAGACAGCAGCGCCACCGTCTTAGTTTACATCTGGAAAGGCTGGGAGGATAGCATTTTAACGGGAAACGGCCTGCATACGCATCTGGACATAGCCGTTGCGCACAGCGGTGTAGGGATCCAGGGAGGCGCCTTTGATGGTCTCATAGTCGCCGATACGGAAGGAGGTGCTGTTTACGGTCTCTAAAGCACTTTTTCCGATGCGGGTTTCAAGATTCCAGTCTGCATAGCTTGTGGGTTGCAAAAAGAAATCTCCCACCTGACCAATACCGTCCCGCAGGGTGGAGGGGCCGAGGAGGGGCAGCACCAGATAAAAGCCATTGCCGATGCCCCAGTGTCCCAGAGTCTGGCCCAGATCTTCGGGGGGTACCTGAAGGGAAGGAAGCTGTTGGGAAGCGTCGATCAGCCCGAAAATTCCCCAGATGGAGTTTACAAAGAATTTTCCTGTTTCTGCGGCGGCAGCCTTCCCCTTTCCCTGAAGAAGCTGGTTGATCACACGAACCGGTGCGGTAAGGTTATAAAATACATTGCGGATACCGGTACGCACGGGGGATGGAGTGATGTTGCGCCAGCCTGTGGCCACGGGTTTGAGAACCCAGAAATAAAGGCGGTCGTTTACGATGAACATTCCCCGGTTCAGGGATTCCAGAGGGTCGGCAATCTGAAGCCCCGGTGCGGTGGCGTATTCGGCTTCAATTTCGGCGAAAAAATCCTGGTCATCCTCCCTTTCCTCTTCGGCATGGAGACCTGTGGGAGGAAAGCTCAGAAGCAGTACAAGAAAGAACAGGCAGCACAGCGATGCACGCATGGAAACGGTTCCTTAAAATAAGAAATTGTCCCTTCCCTCCGTCTTCTGCGGTGATGGATCATGAGCTAAGTCAGGACAGCCCAAAGCCCGTTTTACCGTGAAGCGTTGAAAGAAGGAGACGGATTTGGATTTTTTTGATTCTGGTAAAACGAGATGCCATTCCCAATGAAAACAGTTTTTTTTCAGGGAAGAGCCGAACGCTACGGAAAATCATCAGAGAATGCGCAGGGCTTTATCCTTGTCGGGCTCTTCCGCAGTTTTTCCTTCTTTTCTGCGCTGGATACGCTGGGCTTCAAGTGAGCTGATTTTTTCCCGCATATGCAGGATCAGGTCTGCGGGGTCTTTTTTGAAAAGAAAATCTTCAAACTGGCTGCGATAGTTCTGGATGAGGCTGATGCCTTCAATATGGATATCGTAGATACGCCAGTCATTCCGGATATTACGGAGTTTGTAGAGAACCGGCACTTCTCCCTGGCTCAGAAGAACCCGTGTGCTGACTTCAGACCTGTCCTGACTGATCAGGGTTTCCTCATCATAGACCACGCTTTCATTCTGAAAATTGTCCTGTACCTTTTCGATATAGGTGTTGGCCAGGAGTTTGGCAAAAAGGTCGGCGAAATCCCGCTGCTGGGTATCGGAGAAACGTCGCCAGTTGCGGCCTGTGGCCAGCATGGAGATGGTTCTGAAGTCAAAAATGCTTTGTATGTGTTCAAAAAGTTTCTGGTGCTGTTCTTCCGCAAGGTCAGGATCTGGATTTTTGTAAACCGGATCCTTTAAAATAGCGATGGCGATATCAATGCGATTCTGTATGGTTGCAAGGGGCCCCATATCCGCCATGGAAAGCTGGACAAGGAACAGCAGAGGCAGAACCAGGAGAAGCAGACTTCGGGCTACGGCCATGACAGGCTTCCTTTCCTCGTTTGTTTTATTTGATGCCGCCGAATACATATTTTGAAATCATATCCTCCATGTCCAGAGGCGCTTCCGTTTCCAGGAGTACATCACCTTCACCCAGAAGCATGTCGGAGCCGCCGGGGGAAAGGCGGATATACTTGTCGCCGATCAGTCCGGAGGTTTTGATGGAGGCGATGGTGTCTTCGGAAATGGGGATGTCTTTCTGGATTTTGAGGTGAAGGACAGCCACAAGACGTTCCGGATCCAGGCTGATCCGGCTGACACTGCCCACCTGCACTCCGGCAATTTCCACGCGGGCGGCCTTGGTCAGACCGGCGACGGAGGCGAAGCGGGCTTCAATGGTGTAGTAATTGTTACCGATCAGCTCCATTTTTCCAAGCTGTATCGTCAGATAGGCCGTGCAGAGAATACCGGCAATGACAAAGATGCCAACGGTGGTTTCAAGGGTGATCTTTTTCATAAAAGACTCCATGGGCAGAAGCGGGTTGATGGACTTCAGTCAAGGAAGGGGCTTGTGATGTCCCCCCGGATGAAGCGGCAGACCTCGGGGAGATCGCAGGCCTGAATTTCTGCAGCCGTACCTGAAAAAACAATACGGCCCTCATCCAGCATGACAATGTTCTGGGCGACGTGGAAAATATCCGGGATCTCATGGCTGACCACAAGGGCCGTAAATCCAAGCTGCTTCTGGTATTCAGAGATCATGGCATGTACAGCATTTTTACGTATGGGATCCAGACCCGTTGTTGGTTCGTCAAAGAGAACCAGTTCAGGATCCGTGACCAGAGCCCGTGCCATGGCCACGCGTTTCATCATGCCGCCGGAGATCTGGGAGGGATAAAGAAGCCCGACATCGCCAAGATCCAGTTGCGCCATGCGGGCATAGACCTTGTCTCGGATCTCTTTCCGGGAAAGGCGGGATCCCTCCACCAGAGGGAGGGCAATATTGTCAAAAATATTCAGGGAATCAAAGAGGGCGCATCCCTGGAACATATAGCTCATGCGATTGCGAAAATCTCTGATTTCCCTCTTGTTCATTTGCTGGATGGGTTTTTCTCTGTAGCGAATTTCTCCACTGCTGGGCTGCATAAGTCCGATGATGTGCTTGAGAAGCACGCTTTTACCTTCCCCGCTTTTTCCGATAATGGCAGTGGTTTTGCCGGCTTCAATTTGCAGGGAAATGTGCCGCAGGACGGTATGGGAACCGAAGTTTTTGCAGACATCATCAAGGCGGATCAGAGGCGTTTGCATGGGGCCTCACAGAAGAAAGGAGGTGAGAATATAGTCGGTGATCAGAATCAGGACAGAACTCTGGACAACGGCGGATGTGGTGGAAAGTCCTACACTTTTGGAACCAAAGACGTTTTTACGTCTGTGGGTATAGTATCCCTGGTAGCAGCATACGGAAGCCACAACAATGGCAAAGACCAGAGCCTTGATCAGACCGCCGGTGACGTCACTGAGAAGGATGCTGGATTCCACCCTGGAAAAATAGATGCCGGGGTTGATCCCTAAGAGTCTGGAACCTGTGAGATAGCCTCCTAAAATGCCCACCACATTAAAAATGGAGGCCAGAAGGGGAATGCTGAGGATGGCTGCTGCCAGCCTGGGACTGAGGAGAAAACGGATGGGATTGATGTTCATGGTTTTCAGAGCGTCTACCTGCTCTGAAATACGGAGGATACCGATCTCCGCTGTCATGGCGGAACCTGCCCTTGCCGTTACCATAATGGCCGTGAGTACAGGTCCCAGCTCGCGGATGAGCGTAAGGGCTACGGCGGATCCCAGATATCCCTCGGATCCGAATTTGATCAGGGTGTAATATCCCTGAAGTCCCAGAACCATGCCGGTGAAAAGACCGGTCAGACAGATGACCAGGATGGATTTTGCACCAATAAAATATACTTGCTGCAGGATTTTGGAGAGTTGCAGAGGCCATGAAAAAATATGCTGGAAACCTGCACAGAGAAAAAGGGCAAAATGTCCTGCAAGACGGATACGATCCAGAACCAGAGAGCCGATGTTGTTCAGGATACGGGTCGGGAAGGAGGGGGCATTCTCATTCATTTGGATTTGCCTTTAAAGGGAAAAATAAGGAAGGTGCATAGGTGCCCGTACGTGCATATGCTATAGGGTAAAATTCCTTGGGGTGTCAAGGGAAGGCTGGGAGCAGAGACTGGGGGATTCGTGTTTCACCGCAGCAAGGCGGGCGGCGGTCCCGTGGACCGCCATCATAAGCAAAAGAAGCATCTGTGGGAAAATGAAAGGCAGGATGCGTATGGGGTGGGACTTTTCAGGAAGGATGGAACAAACTGCCATACTTTATTTTATTTTGCAATGATTTCTTTTATAAAAACGGATGGATGGGGAGAGGGTATCTTGGCGGCGAAAAAAAAATATTATGCGGTGCTGCGGGGCAGAAAGCCGGGAATTTATACCACATGGTTCGGATCTGGTGGGGCAGAGGAGCAGGTGAGGGCCTTTACCGGCGCCAGATTTAAAGGATTTGAACATAAAAAGGATGCAGAAGCGTTTATGGCAGGCACGGGGACACCGTCCTTTTCGGGAAAGGGACGTGTGGAATCGAAAGGTCATGGCGGAGGGGACAGGGAAGAGGGCTGTGACCCGGCCTCCTTTTCCATCCGTATTTACAGCGACGGAGGAGCCATCGGTAATCCCGGCCCCGGAGGTTATGGCACCCTGCTCATTCGGGAGGATGGTTCGCGGGAGGAGTTCAGCGGTGGCTTTGCCCTGACCACCAACAACCGCATGGAGCTTCTGGGAGCAATCATCGGCCTGGAGGCTGTGCGCGGGGTGACTGTTCCT
Source organism: Desulfobotulus sapovorans DSM 2055 (assembly GCF_059569355.1). NCBI lineage: Bacteria > Pseudomonadati > Thermodesulfobacteriota > Desulfobacteria > Desulfobacterales > Desulfobacteraceae > Desulfobotulus > Desulfobotulus sapovorans. Next base: position 24,856 of record NZ_JCANVJ010000018.1, read on the forward strand.
GTTCTGCTGACTTCCGATTCACGCTATCTGGTTCAGGGTATTGAAAAGGGCTGGGCCAGGGGATGGCGGGCCAGGGGATGGAAAAGAGCCGATGGTCAACCTGCCCTGAATCCTGATCTCTGGGGACGGCTGCTTGATGTTCTGGAGGGGATGGAGGTGCGTTTCTGCTGGGTGAAGGGACATAGTGGGCATCCTGAAAATGAACGCTGCGATGTTCTGGCCCAGGCGGCTGCCAGAAGCGGATGTCCGGATCCGGATCCGGGCTATGGCGGGGAGTCTTCGGAAGACTGAGGGGATTGGGAGGGTGGGCAGCATGTCTCCCTTCAGAAAACCGGAGAGCCATCCCCGTCAGAAGGGGACGGCCCTCCGGTTTCTGTCAGGCACTGCGTTTTTTGAGAAAGCCCATGGTCGGTTTCTTCGGTTTGGAAGGCCTGAGGGCAAGGGCTGTTTCAATATCTCGGATCAGGGATTCCATGGACAGGGTCTTCTTGACGGCATTCATGGTAATGAAACTGCCTGCTGCCAGGGATTCCAGAAGGGAAGCGGAACCCGCCCGGGCCGTTTCCATGGAAAGTTTTTTTCTGGCAAGGTAATCCTTGCAGAAACGGCTGATAAAAGCCCCTTTTTCATGGGGAATACCGTCAGCCAGGATGAGATAGTGTTCTTCTGGAAGAGCTTGGAAAATATCGTATTTTTTTAAGAAAAAGCGCCACATGGCAGCCTTTTCCATGCGGCCTGGAGCCGGAATCCGGATGGGGGCCAGGCGTCCGTCCCGAATCAGGGTATCATCAAAGACATCGGGATCCGCATTGGTGGTGATACTGAATACAAGGTTGGGATAATTGGCGATGTATTTTTTCAGCACATCCACCGCCTCCTGGTAATAGTCTGCGCCGGAGCTGTTGTGGCTGTCTCCATTCATGATGAGGGAGGTGGCCTCATCCAGGAAAATAAAGGCAGGCTTGTGGCTTTTCAGACTTTTTTCCAGAATTTCGGCAATGGCGGCATCCAGGTTGTGGGCAAGGGAGCCAATGTATTTTTCGCTGAGGGCTGCCACATTGAGTTCTGTGGCATGGCATCCGGCCCTTTGATAGACATCCCCGATGGCTTTCTGCAGGGCGGTTTTTCCGGTGCCGCCTTCGCCGTAAAGAATCACACCACTGCTCAGGGGGACTTCACCCCGGATGATTTCCGGAACACTGGTACGGATGAGGACTTCGTTGAGTACTTCCGCTGCCATGAAGATGTCAAAGAGAGGTGCCAGAACCTCTCCATAGGGGGCGGGAACATGGGGGTCAAGTCCGGTACGCTGCTCGGTTTTTACTGCGGGCAGCAGTATAGGATCCAGGCAGAGAAAATCCCGGTGCTGTTCCAGGCTCCGGGAGTTGGCTGCAAACGGTGTGAACAGCTCTGTGCTGGTATCCACGTCAAAGGCAGAGGCTTCTTCACCGGTTCTGCGGATCAGGGGGCTGAGGCTGCCATTGTAGCGTCCGGAGACTTTGCCCTTCAGGTAGAGCCAGAGGCGGTTGTGTTCGTCCCGGAAAATGGAGCCGATCTGCCCGTATCCTTCTTCGCCTATTTCCATCTGATGAATGGCTTTGTATTTTTTAAAGGCTTCAAGCAACATGGTATCCCCCTTTCACAACGCCGTCGGGATAAAGCCCTGGGTCTTTCGGGGCTTTTGTCTTCTTATCGACATGAAAGGGAAGCGGGTTTAATTTTTTCTGGTTTTATGCCTTTGGAACGGTGTTCTCATGGGGCCTTGAAACCTTCTTTTGGCCCATAAAGAAGAAAATCTGCGGCCCCGTGGCAATATTCCATACGGCCTTTCTCCCATTGACGACGCAGCTCTGCCGGATCCTGGCCGAGGCTTAAAGCTTCCCGTAGTCTTCTGCTGCCGAGAATCAGATCCAGGGGCAGTTTTTCCATTTCATATTCATAGGGCGGCTGTTTCAGGGCAAAATGGGCAGGATGGCGGGTCATGATGGCCTGGAGCAGGCAGAGGCTCAGGTAATAGGGCCTGTAGATGTCCCGCTGAGTGACATGGATTTGAAATCCCCGGCAGGGGATCCCCGCATGTTTGCCGGATGTGGGTTCGAACACCACAGGACGCAGGATGCTGCCTGCAAGGGCATCCCGGGGAAGAACCCTGAGGAGGGCGCCGGTATCCAGCCAGGGGGCACCGAAAATTTCAAAGGGTTTTGTGGTACCCCGTCCTTCGGAAAGAGTGGTACCTTCCCAGATCACCTGACCGGGATAGACCAGAGCCGTTTCTGCTGAAGGCATGTTGGGGGAGGGCAGTACCCAGGGCAGCCCCGTATCCTGAAAAAACATGTCCCGCCGCCATCCCTGCATGGGAATCACCGCCACATCGGCACCGATGTGAAAGACCTTGTTGGCCATGAGGGCGTATTCCCCCAGGGTCAGGCCATGGCGCATGGGAATGGGGTGGCGGCCTACAAAGGAGGAATATTCCGGTTCCAGTACATTGCCTTCGACAAACATGCCGGAGATGGGGTTGGGCCGATCCAGTACCACAAGGGCGATGCCCGCATCCCGTGCGGCTTCCATGCAGAGGGTGAGGGTGTGGATGAAGGTATAGACCCGGGTGCCCACATCCTGGATGTCCACCAGCAGGATATCGATCTGGTTCAGCATGTCCGGTGAGGGAATGCGGGTTTCTCCGTAAAGGCTGAAAATGGGAATTCCCAGAGCGGGATCCAGCATGTGATCGGATTCGATCATGTTGTCCTGCTTTTCCGCAAAAAAACCGTGCTGGGGGGAAAAGAGGGCCTTCAGGCGGTTGGGGAAGCGTTGGGCGATAAGTTCCTTTGCATGGCGAAAGTCCGATCCGATGGATGCGGGGTTGGCCAGAAGGCCCAGATTTTTTCCTTCAAGGAAGGCGGGCGGATTCTGGAGAAGGTTTTCAAGCCCTGTACGGATCACGGGGACTCCTTGGGAAAGGGGTAGGGGAAAGGATCCAGACATGCGGATGTGCAGGCTTCCATGGAGGATATCCTTTGCCTCCAGCCGGGATTGTGCTACAAAATTCCTTAAGTTGCAATTCCGCTTTGTCCCATGCTTTGGTTCTTTCTGTTCCCCTGCCTTTGAACGGGATAGTCGTCTTCAACCTTATCTCTAAGGTGTATCCCATGAACTCATGTGTTTTTTTTGTAGATGATGAACCCCATATTCTTCAGAGTCTCCGTCGTCTTTTCCGTAATGAGGGCTACACTCTGCACACCTTTGGCAGTGCCATGGAAGCTCTGGAGGCCTTTCCCCTGCTGCGGCCTGCTGTGGTGGTGACGGATCAGCGGATGCCCCACATGACCGGCATGGAGTTTCTTGAAAAGATCAGGGATCTTTATCCTGAAACTGTCCGGATCATGCTGACGGCCTATTCGGATGTGGATGTTGTGGTTGGCGGTTTAAACTCCTGGACAGTCAATGTTTTTCTCAAGAAACCCTGGGATGAGGCGGAATTGCGCATGGAGGTGCGCAATGCGGTGCGTTACCATCACCATCTGATGGACGGTGGTGACGAATCCGGGCACGGGGTGTAGGCAGCCCATGGCAGACATCCTTACCCATACCCTTTCGGGGGCACAGACCATCTATGGTGTGGTTGCCCTGCAGCGGGAGATTCTGGGACTCCTTGAAGGCGCATGCGGGCTGGTTCTGGATTGCAGCCAGGTCAGCTCCTGCGATACGGCTTTTCTGCAACTGCTCTCTGCCCTGTCTTCCACCTGTGCAAAACGGAGACTTCCCTTTTCCCTCGTTGCGGGTACGGCACTGCGGGAAGCGGCGCTGCTGGCGGGTTTTGATCTTCAGGATGCGTGTTTTTCTGTCAGGAAGGATGACTGACATGGGTAAACGGATTCTTGTGGTGGATGATGCCCCCAGTGTCCGGATGCTGGTACGTCTTTCCCTGAGCCGTGCGGGCTATGCCGTTGATGAGGCCGTTGACGGTGAAGATGCCCTTAATCATTTGTCCTCCCCCCCCTATCCCGATCTTGTGGTGACGGATCTGAACATGCCAAAACAGGACGGCATTGCCCTCTTGCGGAAGATACGGGCAGGAGGTCCGGTACGTTTTGTGCCGGTAATTATCTTTACCAGTCCCCTTGAGCCTGAAAAACGTCGGGAAGCCCGGGAAGCCGGAGCTTCCGCATGGATAGAAAAGCCCTTCAAGCCGGATGCCCTCCAGCGCCTGATCCGCCGCTTTATCGGATTATCGGGAGTTTGATATGACGGATATGGAATCAAGCCTGCATAAGGATCTGGGGGAGGTTTTCCGCAGCGAGGCCAGCGATATTTTTCGGGCCATGGAAGCTGCTGTACTGGATCTGGAGACCCAGTCTCCTGATGCGGATGCGGTACACCGTCTTTTTCGTGCAGTCCATACCCTCAAAGGCTCTTCGGGTATGTTTGGACTGACCGGACTGGCAACCTTGGCCCATGAGCTGGAATCTCTTATTGAGCGTATCCGGGAGAAGCGTATTTTTCCTGGGGCCTCTCTCATTTCTCTGGTGCTGAAAGTTACGGATCGTTTGCGTTTTCTCGTGGATCATCCCGAAGAAGGAGGGGCGGAGACCGATGCCCGGCTCATTCAGATGCTGGCGGAAGCAACCCAGGGGCTGGAGAAGGGGGACGGCAGGGAGGAAGAGGGAGAGAGAAAACGGAAAATAGCTATTTTTTTCAAGCCGTTCCCGGGTATTTTTATGACGGGTATGGATCCTGCCATGGTATTGGGAGAATTGCGGGATCTGGGGAATCTGAGTGTCCGGGTTTTGACGGGGGATGTACCGGATCTTGAAACCCTTGATGCGGAAAAGTGTTTTCTGGCCTTTGACATGGTATTGGAAACAGAGGTCGGGGATCAGGAAATTCAGGATGTCTTTCTTTTTGTGGAGGAAGACAGTGAAATCCGCATAAGCGTTTTGCCCTTGGATGGGGAGGAGGAGAGGGTCTCCGGCCCTGTGTCTTCTTCCTTGCCGACGGAAAATCTGCATGGGGCAGAACACTCTTCTTCGGTAAAGGAGAAGGGGAAGATGCGCGGTGAGGCCCAGCATCCGGAACATGAGGATGTCCGTATCGCCGCCTTTCGTCTGGACACCCTCATGAACCTTGTTGGAGACCTTGTCATGCAGCAGGCAAGGCTGAATGCTGTGGCCAGGACGGTGCAGTCTCCACTTCTGAATGAGTGCCTGGAAGGGCTGGATCGTATTGCCCTTAATTTGAAAGATTGTGTACTGAACCTGAGAATGACACCCATTTCCGGAATATTTACCCGTTTTCGCCGTCTGGTACGGGATCTTGCCCAGGAACTGGGAAAAGAGGTGAATCTTGAGATTGAGGGGGGCGAGACGGAGCTGGATAAATCCCTGATTGACGGACTTGGAGAACCTTTGGTGCACCTTGTCCGCAATGCTCTGGATCATGGGATCGAGTCTCCCGAGGAGCGCAGGCAGAAAGGGAAACCCTCTGCCGGTACCCTGAGACTTTCAGCGGCTGCGGTGGAGGGCCGTGTGGAAATTCTGATTTCAGATGATGGCAGGGGGATCAACCGTGAGGCTGTGCTGAAAAAAGCCAGGGAAAGGGGACTGATCCGGGAGGATGAGGTGCCGTTACCCGGAGAAGTGGATGCCCTGATTTTCCATCCGGGTCTTTCCACGGCTGCGGTTGTGGGATCCGTTTCCGGGAGGGGCGTGGGGATGGATGTGGTGCGTCGTCAGATTGAAGCGCTGGCGGGGCGTATCACCCTTTACAGTGAGGCGGGAAAGGGAATTCGTATTCGTCTGTCCATGCCGCTCACTCTGGCCATTGTGGAGTGTCTTCTGGTGCGGGTGGGAGGAGGTATTTATGGTCTTCCTGTCACCCAGGTGGAAGCCTGTATGGATTTTTACGCGTTGCCCAGAGACGGGGGGGCAGAGCGGCGTCTGCTGTTGTTTCGCAAGAAGGCCTTGCCCTATATTCATCTGAGAACTTTTTTCCGCATGGCGGATCCCCTGGAGCATGATGCCCAGGTGGTGCTGGTACGCTCAGAATCCGGGCTTCTGGGGCTTGTGGTGGATACCCTGATCGGTACCCAGCAGATGGTGATCAAATCCATGGGCGACTGGTATGACAGACAGGATGGCATTTCCGGTGCGGCGGTTCTGGGGGACGGTCGTATTGCCTTTGTTCTGGATGTGCAGGGCCTGTGGCGGAGAGCTTGTGAAGAGGCCGCAGAAGGGGAGTCTTCAAAAAAATACAGCACACGGATGTAGGCCGTCCCGAAAAGGGGGGGAGGAAGGGGTGTTTCATGCGGTGGAAGGATCTGGGGATTGGCGTCAAGCTGGGCTTTGGCTTTGGCATGCTGCTTGTGTTTCTGGCCGCGATGATTCTCACGGGCTTTCTCGGTGTGAACCGGATGGCCCAGAGGGGGAATGCCCTGATTGACGGGACGCGCATGGACGGTATCCTGGCCATGAAGGAAGTGGAACTCCTGCGGGCTTCCCGAAGAATCAGCGCCCATCTCATGGGAGCGGACAGGGTGGTCTTGCAGGAAAAACAGGAGGAAACGCCCTTTGGAAACTGGCTTGCCGGAGAAGAGCGGATATGGATGGTGGATCATATCCCAGAGCTGGGCCCGCTTTTTGAAAAAGTGGATGGGCAGTATGCCCTTTTGCACGCAAGGCTTTTAACGGTTCTGGAGCGCTATGAATCTGATCATCCGGATTTTCTTCAGGAACTTCAGTCCTTCAAGCAGCAGAATCAGGTGTGGGGACAGCGGGTGGCCGAGCAGCTGGCCCTGGGTGCGGGTTCCCTTTTCCGGTATCAGGACCTTTTGCGCAATGTGCTTTCCCATGGAGAGTCCATCCTTAAAGCGGTTTATGCAGAACCGGGGCTTACGGAGGCCCAGCGTAAGGAGAAGGCAAAAAATCTGATCAAGGCAATTCGTTATGGTCAGGAAAACAGGGATTACCTCTGGATTCATGACGGGGATCTCCGTATGGTGGCCCATCCCTATTTTCCAGCCCTGGAGGGGCTTGAGCTGGGGCCGGAGCATCAGAAGCTCCGGGATCTGCTTAGCGAAGCCAACCGGCGGGTTGCGGAAAGGGATGGCTTCATGCTGTATGCCTGGCCCCATTATGAAAATAAAAAGGAAGTGCCGAAGCTGGGACAGGTACGGTATTTTGAACCCTGGGGCTGGTATCTGGGGACAGGGGTCTATCTTTTTGAACAGAACCAGGCTCTTTTACGCAGGGCACGGGAGTTTTCCGACGGGATTCCCTTTTCCCTGAATGTTGTTAAAAATCCGGAAACTTCTGCCCTGGGACGGTTTCTGACACGGGAATCTCTCTGGCCCAAAGGGCTTGGCATTGAAGACGGTCTGCAAGCCTGCCGAGAACCCCTCCGGCGTCTTTATGGTTCTGCCGAACGGATTGAGGGGCTTATCAACAAGGGGCAGGTGGATGAGGCCATGGGATTCTATGAACTGGAGACCATGGGCGCTCTTGCGGAATTGGATGTTCTGCTGGGAGATGTCATTTTGAAGGTGGCCCAGCGCAACCGGGCGGCCATGGAAGCCAGAAGTATGTTTGATGCGTCTGTGCTGCCTGTCTTTGAGGAAATGCTGGGAACGCTGGCTGCCCTCAGAACAGAGGCACGCAGACACACGGAGCGGGTGGAGGCTCTGGCCGAGGCGGCGGATCATGCCCGCTGGCTTTTCAGTCTTCTTGGGGCCTTGGCCCTGCTGACCGGTATTTTCATGGCGGGCCTGATGATTCGGGTTATCCGCAGGCCCCTGGTAGACCTGGCGGATGCGGCCAGAAAGATTGAGACGGGGCATTATGATGTCCTGATTTCCTTGAATCAGAAAGACGAGCTGGGCCGTCTGGCCCAGGCCATGGATCAGATGCTGGTGGGGCTTCGCAGGACTTCGGAGCTGGCTTCCCGGGTATCGAGGGGGGATCTGCGTCTTTCCTTTGACGCCGTATCTGAACAGGACACCATTGCAAGGGCTTTGAAGGAGATGGTGGAAAACCTCGGAGCTGTTGTGGGTAAGGTGAGGGAGGCGGCTTCCCAGGTACGAACGGCCAGTGCGGAGCTGAAAACAACGGCCATGCTGGTGGCGGAGGGGGCTTCGGAGCAGGCGGCTTCAGCGGAACAGAGTTCCGCATCCATGGAAGAAATGAGTTCCATTATCCATCAGAATGCGCAAAACGCCAAGGAGACACGGGCCATTGCCAACAAGGCGGCTGAGGAGGCCAGAAAATCCGGTGCTTCCGTAGGCAGGACGGTGAAGGATATGCGGGAGATTGCTGAAAAGATCGGGGTGATTGAGGAAATTGCGCGTCAGACCAACCTCCTTGCCCTGAATGCGGCCATTGAGGCCGCAAGGGCCGGGGATCACGGGAGGGGCTTTGCCGTTGTGGCTTCCGAGGTGCGCAAGCTGGCCGAACGCAGTCAGAAAGCTGCGGGAGAAATCGGGGCTTTGGCGATAGCCAGTGTTACCCAGGCCGATGAGGCGGGATCCATGCTGGAAATGCTGGTTCCCGCCATTGAGAAAACGGCATCTCTGGTGCAGGAGATCACCGCCGCCAGTCAGGAACAGAGCGAAGGCGTTACCCAGGTGAACCAGGCCATTATCCAGCTTGATGAAATCATCCAGCAGAATGCCCATGTTGCGGAAGAAATGGCGGCTGCGGCAGGGCAGATGGAAGATCAGGCGGAGCAGTTGCAGCAGGCCATGGCTTTTTTTTCCATCGGCAGCGGAGACGGCGGGAAGAAGGATCAGGATTCTGTTGTGCATGCTGAAGCCCGGAAAGCGGTCTTGCCTCCGGGAAACCCGGAAGACAGGGACACTGAGACATGGAAACGTGAACGGGGCAGCCGTTCCCGTTCTGACAGAAAGGCGGAGAGTATCCGATCTCAGGATTTTCAACGGTCTTCCGGTGTGGTGATTGATCTGGATGAGGACTGGGGGATGGGAGGATCGGAGGGAAGGGATAAAAAGGGGGGAGGCACCCATGGATGAAGGGCAGAGACAGTGTCTTACTTTCCGTCTTCAGGATGTTGTGTTTGCTCTGCCCATTGGCGTGGTGCAGGAGGTCTTGCAGGATGTGTTCGTCACGGCCATCCCCCGGACACCGGATTTTCTGGAAGGGGTGATGAACCTTCGGGGCAGGATTGTCCCCGTTATGGATTTGAAAAAAAAATTCTCCATGACCCGTCTTGACCGGGATCCGGAGTCTGCTGTGGTGGTTGTGAATATTCCCTTTGAAGGCCGGGAACTTATGGCCGCCATCCGTGTGGATGCCGTGGAAAGTGTTCTTTCCTTTGACACTTCGGCCCTTTGTCCACCACCGGAAATGGGGGGGGGCGTTCCCCTGGATTTTCTGGAAGCCATGGTGCTCCGGGAGGAGCAGGTACTCTTGTTTCTCAATATTGCACGGGTATTCAGCCGTTCCGAACTTAAAGAAGTGCGCAGGGCACAGCAGAATACCGGCGAAGGAGAAGACGATGATCCGTCATAATAAGGAGGGCAAGGGGCTGCATATACTGGTGGTGGATGATTCTGCCCTTTCCAGGCGCATGCTCTGTTCCATATTGGAAAAGGATGCTGCTGTGGCCAGCGTGGAAACAGCTATGGATCCTTACGGAGCTGTGGAGAAAATCCGGCGTCAGGTTCCGGATGTTATTCTTCTCGATGTGGAAATGCCCCGCATGGACGGGCTGAAATTTTTAAAGCGTATCATGGCCCAGCATCCCCTTCCGGTGATTATCTGCTCAGCCCTTACGGCGGGCCGGGGAGACGCCATAGCAGAGGAGGCCATGGCCTTGGGGGCTGTGGATATCATTCCCAAGCCCAGGATGCAGGATGAAGGGTCTCTGGAAGCGGTAGGAACCAGAATACTCGATGCCGTGCATGGGGCGGCGGCTTCTGAAAAGGATCCTGTGATGCGGCGGGGAGCCCTTCTTTCTGCGGATGCCATTCTGCCTCCGCCCTCAATGCGGGTCAACATCAAGACCCAGCCTGTGGTGGGGGTTGCCGCGTCCACGGGGGGGATTGCCACCCTGAGAACCCTTCTGGAAGGCTGGCCTGCGGACGGCCCTCCCATGGTGATTGTGCAGCATATGCCCGCACGGTTTACCCGGAACTTTGCCTTTGATCTGGATAAGAGTGTGCCCTGCGGGGTAAAGGAGGCCGAAGAGGGGGATGTTCTCCGGGATGGACAGATTTATCTTGCACCTGGAAACAGACACACTCTGGTGCGCAGGATGGATCGTTCCTATATCATTGCCCTTAAGGACGGCCCCTTTGTAGCTCACCACAGACCTTCTGCGGATGTACTGTTCCGTTCCCTGGCGGCTGAGGCGGGTTCCAATGCCGTTGGCGTTATTCTGACGGGCATGGGAGATGACGGGGTGGCAGGACTTCTGGAGATGCGCGAGGCGGGGGCTCTCACCCTGGCTCAGGACAAGGAAAGTGCTGTGGTCTACGGTATGCCGGGAGAGGCTCTGCGCCGGGGAGCTGCCCAGCGTGAGGTTCCCCTTCCCCGTATGGTGAAGGATATTCTCATCCATTGTGGTGTACCCGTCTTTTCCCAGAAAACATAATCCGGAGGACTCTCCTGACGCAGCCCCATGCCGTCTCCGGTGTTGCCTTTTCTTCTATGCCCTTTCCCAGGCAGATGAGAACAGCCCGCAGGGCTTACCTTTATAACAGAAGCCCGTCGTTCTCACGCTGGAGTATGGCAACGATAGCTGAAGTGGAGTGGCAATCCTTCAACAACAATGGACAGTGTGTGTCCCGTTTCGAAAAAGGCGGGAGGCGATCCTGAAAGGCTTTTCTCCTTTTTGCCGAGGCTTTTATTGACAAATAAAAGACTTCCTTTTAATCACAGCCCATCGGCAGGAAAGGAACGTCCTGCATCCTGACCTATTTAAGGATGTGGGACGTTCATATTGGATGGGGCTGTGCCCCGATCGTAAAGGATTGTGTCATGCAGATTCCCGTACCGGATTTTATTCGCGCCATAGATCCCTATGTTCCCGGAAAACCCATAGAAGAACTGGAGCGGGAATATGGTCTGAAAAAGGCCGTGAAACTGGCCTCCAACGAAAATCCCCTCGGCCCTTCTCCCCTGGCTCTCAGGGCCATGGAGGCGGCCCTTGCGAAGCTGCACCGTTATCCCGATGGTTCCGCCTACTATCTTACCGAAACTCTGGCCCGCAGTCTTCAGGTAAAGCCCGGATGTCTTGTGCTGGGCAATGGTTCCGATGATGTCATCGCCATGGCCGTGCGGGCCTTTATGCGTACGGGCGATAAAGCGGTCATGCCCCATCCCGCCTTTCTCATGTACGATATTCTGGTAAAAACTGCGGGAGGCGTTGCCGTTCCCGTTGCCCTGGAGGGGATGGACATTGCCCTGGAGGCCATGTCCGCTGCCGTGGATGGGGATACCCGTATGGTTTTTGTCACCAATCCGAACAATCCTACGGGTCGTTTTATCCCAAAGGAAAGAATGCTGGCCTTTCTGGATGCCATTCCGGCTTCCGTGCTGGTACTTCTGGATGAGGCCTATGTGGAGTTTGTGGAAGAGTCTCTTTTTTACTCCGGTATTTCGCTTCTGGAAAAATATCCCAACCTCATTGTGCTGCGTACGTTTTCCAAGGCCTATGGTCTGGCGGGCATTCGTGTGGGGTACGGGGTGATGGGAGAAGAGATCGCCCAGTGGCTGCATCGGGTACGTCAGCCTTTCAATGTGAATATCCTTGCCCAGGCGGGAGCCTGTGCGGCCCTGGATGACAGGGGCTTTCTTGAAAAAACAAGAACACTTGTAAGCGAAGGGAAAGCCTGGCTGCGGGAAAAACTGGCGGTTATGGGGCTGACATCCTATCCCAGTGAAGCCAATTTTTTTCTGGTGGATGTGCGGCGTGAGGGCAGGACGGTTTTTGAGGCCCTGCTGCGCAGGGGGGTGATTGTGCGCTCCATGCACGGTTACGGTTTTCCCCGCTGTATCCGGATCACCGTAGGGCTGCCCGAGGAAAACCGGGTCTTTCTTGACGCCCTGGAAGCCGTGCTTGCGGAAATCCCTGAGACCTGAAGATTCTTCCCATGATCAAGACGAAAGTGTTCTGTATGAAACCCCTTGTGATTACCATTGATGGCCCTGCGGGTGCCGGGAAAACCACCATCAGCCGAAGGCTTGCCGAGCTTCTGGGATACCGTTATGTGGATACGGGAGCTCTGTACCGGGGGGTTGCATGCAGCGCCCACAGAGCCGGTGTGGACATTGTGGATACGGTTGCCCTTGTTGCCCATCTTGAAAATCTTCATCTGTGTCTTGTGCGGGAAGCAGGCGGATTGTTGCGACTTCTCGCCAATGACGTGGATATTACGGAGGAAATCCGCACTCCGGCCATGTCCATGGCCGCATCCAGCGTGGCAAAAATTCCTGAGGTTCGGGCCTTCCTTCTGGGGGTGCAGCGCAGACTGGGCGCGGAAAAGGGGGTGGTGTTTGAAGGACGGGATATGGGGACGGTGGTGTTTCCGGGGGCGGATGTGAAGTTTTTTTTGACAGCAGACCTTGCCGTGCGTGCCATGCGTCGTCACGGGGAACTGGCGGCAAATACGGAACAGAGTCTGGACGCTGTGTTCCAGGATATGCAGCAGCGGGACGCCCAGGATGCGGGCAGGGATCTTGCCCCCTTGGCAGCGGCTGCGGATGCGATTCATATTGACGCTTCCCATCTTGGCGTGGAAGAGGTTCTGGAAAGGATGCTGGCGTCCATCCAGCGTGCGGGATAATATTTTGTCTTGTATCCCCCTCTTAACTCTGGTAAAGGTTTCGGGATATGCCATCCTCAAAACAATAAGGAAGGGGAGAGGCATGACTAACGATTAGGGGGATAACTTTTCATGGGAAACCGTAACAACATGGACGCTTTCGAAGACAACGAAGCAATGGACGATCTTGAATTCGATGGGGAAGAGCTTCCCAGTATGGAAGATCTGCTCAACGAATACGAGGAAAGTTTCGGCAAGTTTGCCGAGGGCGAGGTGGTGAAGGGCAGAATCATCTCTGTAGATCGCGAGTATGTTCTGGTGGATGTGGGCTATAAGTCCGAAGGGATGATTCCCGTCCACGAATTTAAGAACGACGCAGGAGAGGTGACCGCTGCCGTCGGTGATGATGTGGAAGTCATGATCGAGCTCTGGGATGAAGAAGAAGAGCGGGTTGTGCTTTCCAAGGAAAAAGCCGAAAAAATTAAAGTCTGGGAAGAGATCAAGAAGATCTACGACGAAGACGGTGTTGTGGAAGGTGTTATCACCAACCGCGTTAAAGGTGGCTTCTCCGTCGATATCGGTCTTCAGGCTTTCCTGCCTGGTTCACAGGCAGATCTCCGGCCCGTGCGCAACCTCGATGAACTTGTGGGCAAGAGTTTTGATTTCAAGGTACTCAAGTTCAACCGGAAACGGAGCAATATCGTCCTTTCCCGCAGGGTTCTTCTGGAAGACGCCAGGGAGAAAGCCCGTTCCAAGACCCTTTCTGCTCTGGAAGAGGGCAAGGTCATGGACGGTGTGGTCAAGAACATCACCGAATACGGGGTGTTTGTGGATCTTGGCGGTGTCGATGGACTTCTCCATATTACCGACATTTCCTGGGGCCGTGTGAAGCATCCTTCGGAGCTGTTTGCCGTGGGCGATCAGATCAAGGTCAAGGTACTGTCCTTCGATCTGGAGCGGGAACGCGTTTCTCTGGGCATGAAGCAGCTGACCCCCGATCCCTGGACCATTGCCGCAGGCAAGTATCCCGTGGGTGCGCGGGTGCAGGGCAAAGTGGTCAGCCTGACGGATTACGGTGCTTTTGTGGAACTGGAAGAAGGCATTGAAGGTCTTATCCACGTTTCCGAAATGTCCTGGACCCGTAAGATTCGCCACCCTTCCAAGGTTCTGTCCGTGGGTGAAGTTGTGGATGCCATGGTTCTGGATATCAAACCGGACAGCCGTCGCATTTCTCTGGGCATGAAACAGGTCATGACCAACCCCTGGGAAGTGATCAGCGAAAAGTATCCCGTGGGTACCATTATCGAAGGTAAGATCAAGAATATTACGGACTTTGGTCTCTTCATCGGTATTGATGACGACATCGACGGTCTTGTACATATTTCCGATATTTCCTGGACCAAACGTATTAAGCATCCTTCCGAAGTGTATAAAAAGGGAGATACGGTTCAGGCCGTGGTGCTGGACATTGACAAGGAGAATGAGCGTTTTTCCCTGGGCATCAAACAGACCCACGAAGACCCCTGGAAAAGTGTCCAGGAACGGTATGCCGTAGGTACGGAAATCAGTGGCTGCATCACCAATATTACGGACTTCGGTATCTTTGTGGAACTGGAAGAGGGCATCGAAGGTCTGGTGCACATTTCCGAAATCAGTACGGAAAAGGTGAAAACGCCTTCCGAAGCCTTCACCGTTGCTCAGTCCATCACCGCCAAGGTGATGAACATCAACTCTGAAGAACGCCGGATCGGGCTTTCCATCAAAAGGCTGGACATGGAAGATGATGATGCCATCATGAGCGATTATCTGAAGTCCATGGAAAATACCAAGCCGACCTCTTCCCTTGGTGAGACCCTCAAAGAAACCTTTGAGGCGAAATACAAGGAAAACTAGGTAGAAACCCATGACCCGGAACCCTTCTTCAGAGGGGTTCCGGGTTTTTTTATCGGATGGTGAAGGAGCGTGGAGGGCTGACGGAAAATTCCGGTACGCTTTAGAAACGCTCCTTTTTTATCCTGAAGGAGTCCCGCCCCATGTTTTCCCGCAGACATCCCTATCTTTTTTTTATTCTTTCCCTCACCGCCATGATCACCCTGAGCAGTATGGTCATCAGTGTTTTTTCCTCTTTGGGCAGGTCTGAACCTGAAGGAGAAAAAATTGGTGTGATCGCACTGTACGGCCCCATTACGGACAGCGAGGAAATTCTTGAAGATATTCGTACGTTCCGGGAAGATGAGAGTATCCGGGCCATTGTGCTGCGGGTGGACTCCCCAGGGGGGGGCGTGGGGCCTTCCCAGGAAATTTTCAGGGCGATAGGCCGGGCACGGGAAGTAAAACCTGTGATTGCCAGTCTCGGCAGTGTCGCAGCTTCCGGCGGGTATTATGCCGCTGCTGCCGCTGATGGGATCATGGCCAATCCGGGTACGGTGACGGGCAGTATCGGCGTCATCATGGGCTATACGAATTTCCGCAGCCTTGTGGAAAAAATCGGTCTGGAGCCTGTGGTGATCAAGAGCGGGGAGAACAAGGATATGGCCTCTCCCGTTCGGGATCTTTCCCCGGAGGAACGCAGGATTCTTCAGGCATTTGTGGATCGCCTGCACCAGCAGTTTGTCCGGGATGTGGCGTCTGGGCGGAAGATGCCCGAAGATGTGGTGGCAGCCCTGGCCGATGGCAGAATCTATGCCGGTGAAGAGGCCATGACCCTGGGAATGGTGGATCGCATGGGCAATTTTGAAGATGCCCTGATCTGGGCGGCGGAAAAGGCGGGGATACCGGAAAAGGGATGGCAGGCGGTTTATCCTGAAAGGGAAATCCCATGGTTTCAGGAGTTTGTGGAAGGCAGTGCTCAGGGGCTGGTCAGGATCATGAACCGGCACTTACCGTCCCAGGCCGCCTACCTCTGGACACCGGACAGCCGATTATAAAAATTCCTGTACATCCCCAAGCCCTTCCCGCAGCACTTCGGGGACTTCACCGGAAAGATCAATGACGCTGGAGGCTTTTCCTGGAACCGGGCCGCCATCGATGACCATATCCACCTGGGAACCGAAAATTTCATGGAGGAGGCTGGCATCGTTGCACACCTCTTCTCCGGATTTGGCAGCCGTGGTGGAAATGACGGGATTGCCCAGTTCCCGTACGATGGCGAGGGCAATGGCGTTGTCCGGAACCCGTATCCCTGCGGTTTTCCTTTTGGTGAGCATCATGCGGGGTACTTCACGGGTGCCTTCCAGGATAAAGGTATAGGGACCTGGCAGAAGGCGTTTCAGGATACGGTAGGCTGCGTTGTGTACTTTGGCGTAGCGGCTGATGTCCGTAAGATCCGGGCAGATGAAGCTGAAGGGATCTTTTTTATCCTTCTGCGTGATCTGGTAGATACGTTCAATGGCTTTTTTGCTCATGATGTCGCAGCCAATACCATAGTGTGTGTCTGTGGGATAGATGATGACCCCGCCGTCTTTCAGACACTCAACAAGCTGCCGGATCTGCCGGGAATGAGGGGTCTGGGGGTGGATGGTGACAAGCATAGGAAGGCTCTCCCGTCGTTGGGGGGGCTGCTTCGGTTCCTCTACCATGAACAGGGAGGAGACAGATGCAAGAAAAAAGTCATATGAATCTCTCCTACAAGGTGTTTTTATGCCTGTCAAGCAGGCTTTTTAAAACTTGCGTAACCTCCTTTTGTCTGTTAGGTATACGCCCAAAATTCAGACCGGCTCGTTTCAATGAGCCGGTTTCTCTGTCTTTACGGCCGGTCAGGGGATATCCTGCCGGCCGCCCCTATATCTGATTTGCGTTCCCCGCCACCCGCAGGGGACGTATCCCCTGCGCCACAAGCGTTTTCAACCCACCGATTCCGGAGGAGTACCCATGATGATCATGCCGCCCGAAGAAGCCTTTTCCTTTGATGATGTTCTTCTTTTACCCAATTATTCCGACGTGGTACCCAGTGATTGTGATATTTCTACCCGACTGACCCGTGAGATCCGCCTCAATGTGCCCATGGTTTCGGCAGCCATGGACACGGTGACGGAATCCCATACGGCCATCAGCATGGCCCGTGCCGGGGGGATTGGCATCATCCACAGAAATATCACCATCGAAGAGCAGATCCGGGAAGTGGATCAGGTGAAAAAATCGGAAAGCGGCATGATCGTAGATCCCGTAACCATTGCTCCCACAGCCCGGATTGAAGATGTGCTGAAACTCATGAGCCGGTACCGTATTTCCGGAGTCCCCGTTGTGGAAGGGGAAAAACTGGTGGGCATTGTGACCAACCGGGATCTTCGCTTTGAAACGGATATGAACCGTCCTGTCAGTACCGTCATGACGACCCAGAATCTCGTGACCGTGCAGGAAGGGATCACCCTTGAAGAATCCAAGCAGCGCCTGCACCAGCATCGTATTGAAAAACTTCTGGTGGTGGACAGGGATGGGCGTCTCACGGGTATGATCACCATTAAAGATATTGAAAAAATTAAAAAATATCCCTATGCCTGTAAGGATGCCATGGGCCGTCTCCGTGTCGGTGCCGCCGTGGGTGTGGGGCCGGATATGATGGAGCGGGTGCAGGCCCTTCTCAAGGCTGGTGTGGATGTACTCTGCATTGATACCTCCCATGGCCATTCCAAAAACGTGCTGGATTCCGTGCGGGCTATCAAAAGTGCATTTCCGAAATCCCAGCTGATTGCGGGTAACGTGGCCACCGGTTCGGGTGCGGAAGCCCTCATTGAAGCCGGTGTGGATGCCGTGAAGGTGGGCATTGGTCCCGGCTCCATCTGTACCACCCGCATTGTGGCCGGTGTCGGGGTGCCCCAGCTTTCCGCCATTCTGAACTGCCGGGATGCGGCGAATAAGCATGGGGTTCCCATTATTGCGGATGGCGGTATCAAATACTCCGGTGACATTACCAAGGCCATTGGTGCAGGAGCCCATTGTGTCATGCTGGGGGGCCTTCTTGCGGGTACGGAGGAAAGCCCCGGTGAGACCATCCTCTATCAGGGGCGAACTTATAAGGTGTACCGGGGGATGGGATCTCTGGAAGCGATGAAAAAGGGCAGCAAGGACCGGTACTACCTTGGAGATGAGGAAGAGGACGACAAGCTGGTTCCCGAAGGAATCGTGGGCAAGGTGCCCTACAGGGGGACGGTCGCGGAAAATCTTTATCAGCTGGCGGGGGGACTTAAGGCGGGTATGGGCTATGTGGGTGCCCACAGTATTGAAGATTTGAGGGAAAAGGCCCGTTTTGTAAGAATTTCAGCGGCTGGTCTGCGGGAAAGCCATGTGCATGACGTTATCATTACCAAGGAAGCACCGAACTACCGGGTAGATTGATGACGGTGGTTGTATTGGTACAGTGAGGATTCCGGGAAGGTAAAGGTTCGGAATCTGATGACGGCCTCATCCTTAAGCCTTCACAGGGCCTTAAGGCTGGGGCTGTTTTTTTGCGTATTCGGAGCAAGTGACAGCCTCCCCTTGCCTGTGCTATGACAGGCAGGGTTTTTGTTCGAAAGGCTTTGTACGCCGTATCCTGTCTGATGGATGGGTTTTAAAAAGGAAGGGTTACCATGGAAACACCGGTTCCGGATTTTGTGCATCTGCATCTTCATACCCAGTACAGCCTTCTGGATGGTGCCATCCGGCTGGAGCCCCTTTTTACCAGGGCCAAAGAGTATGGCATGCATTCGGTGGCTATCACGGATCACGGCACCATGTTCGGCGTGCTGGAGTTTTTTGACAAGGCGAACAAGGCGGGCATCAAGCCCATCATCGGATGTGAGTGCTATGTGGCCCCCCGCAGCCTTACCGACAAAACCGCAGAAGATGCCAAGGGCCTCTCTCATCTGGTACTGCTGGCCCGTAACAACGCGGGCTACCGCAACCTCTGCAAGCTCGCCACCATCGCCCAGATGAAGGGTTTTTACTACAAGCCCAGGGTGGATGATGCTGTTCTGGCGGAACACAGTGAGGGACTCATTGCCCTTTCCGCCTGCCTTCAGGGGGAAATTCCCAAGCTTCTTTTAAAAGGGCAGATGGGCGCCGCAGAGGAAAAGGCCAGATATTACGAGAAAATTTTCGGGGAAGGGAATTTTTTCCTGGAAATTCAGGAAAACGGGCTTATGCCCCAGCGGGAGGCCAACGCCCTCCTTGTCGATATGGCAAAACGCCTTTCCCTGCCCCTTGTGGCTACCAATGACTGCCATTATCTCGATGCCGAAGACACCCGCGCCCATGAGCTCCTGCTCTGCATCCAGACGGGAAAGACCATCCACGATCCCAACCGCTTCCGCTTCGGCACCGACGCCCTGTACTTTAAAAGCCGGGAGACCATGGCAAAAGAGCTGGGGCACTATCCCGAAGCCCTGGCCAATACGGTGGAGATTGCCCGGCGCTGTGACGTAAGCTTTGATTTCAAGACCTACCATTTTCCCCGGTTTCCAACGGAAGAGACGGGGACTGCGGAAGAGCTTTTTGACCAGACGGCCCGCAGGGGCTTTGCAAAACGCATGGAACTCATCCGTAAACGCAGTCCCGATGTGGATGAGAAGGCCTATCTGGAGCGTCTCAATTACGAGATCGAGACCATCAACACCATGGGTTTTCCCGGCTATTTTCTCATTGTGGCGGACTTCATCCGTTACTCCAAGGAAAACGGCATTCCCGTAGGCCCGGGCAGGGGATCGGCCGCAGGTTCCATGGTGGCCTATGCCATGGGCATCACGGATCTCGATCCCATCGAGCACGGTCTCATCTTCGAGCGTTTCCTCAACCCCAGCCGTATTTCCATGCCGGATATTGACGTGGACTTCTGCATCAACGGCAGGGAAAAGGTCTATGACTATGTGGTGAAAAAGTACGGGGGGGGCGACTATGTGGCCCAGATCATTACCTACGGAAAGATGAAGACCCGGGCCGTGATCCGGGACGTGGGCCGGGCATTGGGCATTCCCCTGAAGGATGTGGATGAGATCGCAAAGCTTGTGCCTGAGGTACTGAACATCAGCCTTGCCAAGGCCCTGGAGCAGGAGCCGGAGATTCTGAAGCGGGCGGAGGAGCGCTCCGACATTGCAGAACTTCTGGAGGTCGCCAAGAAGCTGGAGGGGCTTCCCCGCCACGCCTCCACCCATGCGGCGGGGGTGGTCATCGGGGATCGCAGACTGGATGATTATCTTCCCCTTTATGCCGGTAAAAAGGGCGAAGTGGTGACCCAGTTCGACATGCAGTATGTGGAGAAAATCGGGCTTGTAAAGTTTGATTTTCTGGGGCTGCGCAACCTCACGGTGATTCAGGAGGCCCTGAACCTCATCCGGCGTCAGGGACTTCCCGTTCCCGATCTCGACGCCATCAGTCTGGAGGACAGGCCCACCTACGAGCTTCTGTCCAGGGGGGATACCACGGGGGTTTTCCAGCTGGAAAGCTCGGGCATGAAGGATCTTCTGGTGCGGCTCCAGCCCTCCACCTTTGGTGACATCACGGCCCTTGTGGCCCTCTACCGTCCCGGTCCCCTGGAAAGCGGCATGGTGGATGATTTTGTGGAGCGCAAGCATGGCCGATCCGAGGTTTCCTACCCCTTGGCCCAGCTGGAACCCATCCTGAAGGACACCTACGGCGTCATTCTCTATCAGGAACAGGTCATGAAGATCGCAGGCGTGCTTGCGAACTATTCCATGGCCGAGGCCGACGGCCTGCGCAAGGCCATGGGGAAAAAGATCGCCGAGATGATGGTGGCCCAGCGGGAGCGCTTCATGCAGGGGGCTGCGGAAAGTCAGGTGGATCTGGAAAAGGCGGGGTTCATCTTTGACCTCATGGAAAAGTTTGGCGGCTATGGCTTCAACAAGTCCCATTCCGCCGCCTATGCCCTCATCGCCTACCAGACCGCCTACCTGAAAACCCACTATCCCCTGGCTTTCATGGCGGCCCTGCTTACCTCGGAAATGCATTCCCTGGACGGGGTGGTGAAGTTCATGGGGGAGTGCCGCAGCCACAACATCGCCGTGCTGCCGCCGGACATCAATGCGTCGGGGCTGGCCTTCACCGTGGTGGAGGGGGCCATCCGTTTTGGTCTTGTGGCCGTGAAAACCGTGGGAGAAGGCCCGGTGGAGGCCATTCTTGCGGAGCGGGAGGCGGGGGGGCCTTATGAGAATCTCTTTGATTTCTGTGAGCGCATTGATCTCCGGAAGGTGAACAAGCGGGTGCTGGAAGCCCTGATCAAGTGCGGGGCCTTTGACAGCACAGGCCTTGAACGCAGCCGCATGATGGCGGTTCTGGACGAGGCCGTGGAGCATGGGGCACGGGTGCAGCGGGACAAAAAGGATCCCCAGATGGGGCTTTTTGACATGGTGGACGATGTCGCAGCCCAGATCACCCGGCCCTCCTTTCCCGATATTCCCGAATGGGAGGAGCGGGATCTTCTGCTCCTTGAAAAGGAATACCTGGGGCTTTACCTTTCCGGTCATCCCCTGAAAAACTACGAGGCGGCCATTGTCCGTTACGGTACTGTGGATGCCGTGGGGCTTAAGGAACAGAACAACGGAGCTGCCGTGCGCCTGGGGGGCAGTGTCCATGACGTGAAGGTCATCACCACCAAAAAGGGGGACAAGATGGCCTTCATCACTCTGGAAGACATGGCGGGAAGCCTTGTGGAGGTGGTGATCTTTCCCTCCCTCTACCCCCTGGTGACGGATCTCCTTGAGACGGACATGCCGGTTATTGTGGAGGGGGAAGCCCAGGTGGAGGAGTCGGGCGCCAAAATCAAGGCGGAAAAGCTGGTGCACCTCGACCGGGCAGGCGAGGTCTGGACGGAAAAACTGCATCTTAAGGTTCGGACGGACACCCACAGGCGTGAGGATCTCCTGAAGCTTCAGGAGGTACTGCGCCGTCATCCCGGCCCCTGTCCCGTGCTTCTTCATGTGCGGATTCCGGAGAAAACCGAGACCCATATCGTATTGCCGGATCTTCTCAAGGTGAACCCGGAAGCCGCGCTCATGACCGAGCTTTGCGAGATTCTGGGGCCGGAAGGCGTGCAGACCGCCTGTGCCTCGGCCCGTCTGGAAGACAAGGGCAGAAACGGGAAGAACGGATACCGGAAAAGGGAAGGCAACGGGAGCTTCGCCCATGCCTGAGCGGCTGGCTTTCATGGAAAAGGCCTTGTCCCGGCGGGAGGAAGCGGGAACCCGCCGTCATCTCCGGCCCATGACCCTTCTGGACGGGGGCCGGGTGGCGGTGGAGGGAAGGGTGCTGGTCAACCTTTCCGGCAACGATTACCTGGGGCTTTCCAGAGATCCCCTCCTGGTGGAGCGGGGTCTTGACTTTGCCCGCCGTTTCGGAGCGGGGGCCACGGCCTCCCGCCTTGTCTGCGGCAACCTTGCCTGCATGGAGGCGGTGGAGGAAAAGATTGCCCGGATGAAGGGCTTTGAAGCGGTCCTGATTCTCTCTTCCGGGTATCAGGCGAACCTTGGCCTGATACCCGCCCTCTGTGACCGCCATACCCTGATTTTTGCCGACCGGCTCAACCACAACAGCCTTGTGCAGGGAGCGAAGCTTTCCGGTGCAAAGGTGCTGCGTTTCCGCCACAACGATCTTTCCCATCTGGAAAGACTTTTGAGGGAAGCGCCGCTGGAGGGGAGAAGGTGCATTCTCACGGAATCCGTTTTTTCCATGGACGGGGACATTCCGGATCTTGAAGCCTTAAGCCGCCTTGCCGAAGAGTATGGTGCTCTTCTTGTGGTGGACGAGGCCCATGCCACGGGCGTTTTCGGAGAAAAGGGTATGGGACTTGTGAAGAAGGGCATGGCCCACGCCGTTGTGGGCACCTTTGGCAAGGGGGGAGGGGCCTTCGGTGCCTATGTGGCGGGCTCGGATCTTCTGAAAAACTATCTTCTGAACCACATGGGCGGTTTTGTCTTTTCAACGGCCCTGCCTCCCTTTCTTCTGGGCATGATGGATGCAAGTCTTGACCGCATGGCGGAGATGGACACGGAAAGGGCCCACCTTCAGGCCCTTGGTCATCAGCTCCGTCAGGGAGTGCGGGCTTTGGGTTTTGACACCGGAGCTTCCTGCACCCAGATTGTGCCGGTGCTGGTGGGGGATGCCAAAAAAGCCCTGGCCCTTTCCAGATATCTTGAAGAGGAGGGCTTTCTCGGTGTGGCCATCCGTCCACCCACGGTGCCGGAAGGGGAAAGCCGCATTCGTTTATCCCTTTCTTCCCTGCATACAGAAGAAGATGTGGAGGGGCTGCTCCATGCCTTTGCATCCTTCTGAATCCTCCCTTCTTATGATCCACGGCTGGGCCCAGAGTCCGGCTTTCTGGAGTCCTCTTTTTCATCTCCTGGCCCCAGCCGCAAATCTGCTGTACCTCGACCGGGGGTATTTCGGATCTCCCGCAACGCCCCCCTTTCCCTGTAAAAAAAAAGGCAGGGTGGGAATTGTCACCCACTCTTTTGGCCTGCATCTGGTTCCGGAGGTCTGGCTGGAAAGGGCGGATTTTGCTGTTTTTGTTTCGGGTTTTGATACGTTTTTGCCTGAGGATGCGAAAAAAAGGCGGCGTTCGGAACGTATCCTCCATCTGATGGACAAGAAACTGCGGGAGAGCCCGCAGGAACTGGTGGCCCTTTTCCGGAGCCTCTGCGGTCAGGAAGAGCCCTGGTCGGCTCCGGTGTGCCAGGCGGAGCTGCTGCGACGGGATCTTGCAAGGCTTGCTGCTGAAGCGCTTTTCCTGGAAAGGGTGGGGAGGATTCCTGAGATTCATCTGGTGCATGGGGCCCTGGATCGGGTGGTGGATCTCAGCCGGGCGGAAGATCTGAAAGAAAAACTTCCCCATGCCCGTCTCCATTTGCTGGCGGATGCGGATCATGGTCTGCCCCTCACCCATGGCCAGGAACTGGCAAGGCTTGTGCGGGGGATACTGGAAGGGAGAGTACGGTGAAAGAGCGGGTGGCAGCGTCCTTTTCCGCAAAGGCTGAGAGCTACGAGGCCCATGCCCGGGTGCAGCGGCGGGCGGCGGAGACTCTGCTGGAGCATCTTGACGTTGAAGTCCGGAGCCTTCCCGAAGGCCCTGTTCTGGAAATCGGCTGTGGTACGGGGTTTGTCAGCCGGGGCCTTGCGGGATTTTCAGGGGGGCGGAAGCTTTTTTTCACCGACCTTGCCCCTGCCATGGTGGCGGCCTGTGAGGCCAGCCTGAGCCCCCTTTTTCCGGAAGCGTCCATGGATTTTTCGGTGATGGACGGAGAAGCCCTGGATGAAGAAGACCGTTTTGCCCTGCTGGTTTCCGCCTTTACCCTGCAATGGTTTTCAGGGCTTGGGGAGACCCTCGGGCGTTTTGTGAAGGCCCTGCTTCCCGGTGGGCTTCTGGCCCTTTCCTTTCAGGGGGAAGGCTCTTTTGCCGAGTGGAAGGCCCTGTGTGAAGAGGAACATCTGCCCTTTTCCGCCAACCCTCTGCCCAAAGGGATTTTTGTGGCCGAAACCCTGAAAAAGCTCGGATGCCGGGTGCAGCTTTACAGCGGGCTTATGGTAGAGTCCTATCCGGAACCGAAATATTTTTTCAGGGCTTTGGCGGGCATTGGCGCAGGAACATCCTTTTCCGAAGAAAAAAGGGATCCCCGGCTTCTTTCCCGGCTCATGGCCGCATGGAAAAAAAAGGCGGCGGGTGGATCCGTTTCCGTGACCTATCACACCCATTTCATTCTTGCCTTCAGACCTGAAACCCCAAAGGAGAAAGGATATCTGACATGCCGGACTTTCCCCGACGTTTTTTTGTGAGCGGCACGGATACGGACGTGGGAAAAACCTTCGTTTCCGCCCTCTGCGTGGCGGGGCTTTCGGCCCTGTACTGGAAGCCCGTGCAGACGGGTTTTCCGCCGGATCGGGATCAGGATACGGTGCGCCGGCTCACGGGCTTTGGCGGAGAACATTTTTTTCCGGAAACCTTCTGCTTCAAAGCCCCCCTTTCTCCCCACAGAGCGGCGGAAAAGGAAGGGCGCATTCTCCGGCTTGAGGAGTTTGTGCTGCCGGATACGGGCGGACGCTTCCTGGTGGTGGAGGGGGCAGGCGGGGTTCTGGTGCCCCTGGCTCCGGGTCTTGATATGCGGGATCTCATTCAGCACCTGAATCTTCCCGTGCTGCTGGTCTGCCGCACGGGGCTGGGTACCCTGAACCATACCGGCCTCAGCGTGGAAGCCCTGAAAAGCCGGGGGATTTCCGTTTTCGGTCTCGTGGCCGTTGGGCCTTCCCATCCGGAGAACCTTGAGGATCTGCCCCGTTTCACAGGGATCCCCCTCTTAGCCCATGTGCCTTTTGCAGACAGCGTTGAAAATATGAATATGCGGGATTTCTTCAGGGCCTGTTTTACCGGATGGCATGGGAAAACGGGCATTTGAAGAAAGACATGGGGAGGCCTTTTTTTCTGTCCTCTGACAGGGGTGAGGTTTTTCTTCAGCCCTGTCATGGGGAAGACTGTCTGCCCGTTTTTTCCACATTCAGCTCCGTGATTTCAAGGCAGTTGTAAGAAATGCCGTCAATCTCAAGTTTTTTATCGCCCTTGCGGATGGCTGTGCGCAGTTCAAAAAGCTCTAAGGATTCCCGGTCATGGATGCCGGTGAAGTAGACGCACTGAAGGCCCATGTTGCCTGCCACCTTGAGCTGGGCATCCACAAAGTCCGAGCGGTTGCAGACGCCAAGGGGATTGTCCAGAACAAGAAATGCGGGAATCCTGCCATCGGAAGCACGGCTGCGTTTTTTTCGCATGGAAATCAGCAGGGTGTAGAGCATGACAGCGATGGTGAGGGCCTCGCCGCCGGAACCGAGATCCTTGCCAACGGGCTCGTAGGTGGTACCGGAATCGTCGCACTTGAGCAGACGGATGCCGAAGTTTTCACGGCCGGATGCGGTTCCCAGAAGCTGATAGAGCAGCTCAGCCCCAAGGCAGTTGCCTGCTTTTGCATTGACTTCCGGCAGGCGGTTCTGCTGCATGAGCTGATAGAGCCAGTTTTCCACAGACTGGCGGAAGGCGTCCTGATACCGTGTAAAATCCAGACGGATCCCCGTACGCAGAATGGGTTTTCCTCCAAAAATAAACACATCCTCCGGCAGCCTGATGCTGGCGGCAGACTGAAGTTTCTGGTGATATTCCCGGCTGTGCTGAAGCAGCATATCCACAAGGCTGTCCATGAAACGGCGGGTGATCTCCAGATCCGTTTCAATATTGAGGGCGATGTCCTCACAGTGCCGGATC
Organism: Desulfobotulus sapovorans DSM 2055; assembly: GCF_059569355.1. Taxonomy (NCBI): domain Bacteria; kingdom Pseudomonadati; phylum Thermodesulfobacteriota; class Desulfobacteria; order Desulfobacterales; family Desulfobacteraceae; genus Desulfobotulus; species Desulfobotulus sapovorans. The sequence goes on from NZ_JCANVJ010000018.1 coordinate 50,862, forward strand.
AGATCCCCGGCCTGATGGCCCAAGGATTCGGCATCGTGGCGCCTCAGCGCATCCACGACAGCGGGCAGGGTCTGGCGGCAGGTTTCCTCCTGAAGGTGGGTCTGCAGGCGGTCAAAGGCACCTCGCATCCGCCTGCGGGCATTGTCTTCGGCCTGCCTGTCCTTCTTTTCCGCGGCGGCCATCTGTCTTACCTCTTCAAGAAAATTCCGGAGGGCGGTCATTCTGTCCTGATCGCTGCCGGATTCCGGCAGTTCCGGCCAGGTATGGCGGGGAGAGGCCTGGTCCCAGAGCGGCTCGAAGGCCTGGTTTTCCGCCATGACAATGCGGATTTCATGGTGCCACTTTTCCAGGAAACGGAGTTTTTTCCTGAGGTGACCGCAGTGGGAAAACAGCATGTCACAGTCGGCCTGATGCTTTCTTTTGGAGCTCTCCAGCCGGTGCAGCAGGGCATCCGTGTCCTGATCCTTCAGATCGTCCTCCCCCAGGCTCGGCACCAGACCTCTGGCGCTCCGCTCCGAAAGGAGGGCCTCACTTTTTCTTTCTTCCTTTTTTCTGTGCTCAAGATCCGTTTCCAGCCGGATGCGATTTTCCTTCAGTTTTTCCAGCGTGTCGGAAAGAACCCCGAGATGCTCCCTTCGTTCCGTGACGCTGCGGGTGGCCCAGTCTTCAGCGGTTCTGGCATCAAAGCTGTTGTCCCGCTGAAAGCCTTCAAATTCGGATTTTCGTCTGCTGATGCGTGTCTGAAGGTCTTCCAGCTCCCTGCGGAGAAGGTCGATGCCCAGTTTATGGCTGATCTGCCGGAGGGTTTCCTTTGCAGCCTCATAAAGATGCTTTACGGTTTCAGGATCCATGGTGAGGGCTGCCTTAGCGGCCTCTTCCGTCAGTGTTGTCTCCGGAGGCCGCATCACCTCCCCGGCTTTTTCGTCCAGCCGCCTGAGACCGGATTCCTGCCTGTGGATATCCATGGAAATGCGGAAGGCCTTTTCTTTCAGTGCGGCAAGGGCGGCCGTATCCGTCCTGCGGATCTGATGCAGCGCGAGGTTTTCCAGATCTTTTTTTTCCTTTTCCGCGCGCCAGGTGCCGAGATCCGCGAAGGACCGGATCCAGGTCTGCACCTGGCTGTGTTTCTGGGAAAGGTCGGCCAGCCTGTTTCCCAGAAGGCGGTATCGGGATTCCAGATCTGTTCTGGAGTGGCGAAGCGCTTCCATACCTGCTTCCGTTTCAGCGATGGCCTTCTGGGTTGCAGAAAGCCTGTTTTCCAGAAGCCTCACCCTTTCCTCCAGCCCCGCTATGGCCGCAGTATCGGGAAACCGTTCCTGATAGGCGTGCAGGATCCGGCTGGATTTTTCCATTTCCTTCAGGGCATTCCGGGCTTTTTCCATTTCCTGCGCCGTATCTGCCAGTTCGGTGCGGTAGCGGTTTTTTTCCTTTTCCAGATGTTGCCTGGAATAGACCTCGGGCGTCAGAGGACGGATCAGGGTCTGTTCCACAGGGGGGAGGGCCTCCGGGGCACAGGGGGGAGAAATCACCACAGGCCGGTACAGCCAGGCCGGTACGGGCATGGCAAGGATTTTTTCAATGAGTTCCTCGCTGGCCGCCATGATGCCCGTGAACCGTGCGGGATCGCTCTCGATGAATCTCGCCATGGTTTCGGCCGAAGGGTAGAGATCCGCAAGGTATTCGGGGTAGGCCCTGAGTTCTCCGGGGGCAATGCCCTTTTCATGGTAATGGGCAATGAGGCGACGGGTCAGTTCGTCTGCGGCAAGGGTATCGCTCTGCTCCAGGGCTTCGAGTTTCTGTTCCAGGATAAGGGCTGCCTTCTCCCTTTCCCTGAGACCTTCTCTGCTGCGTGCCAGAGCGTCATCCAGCCGGGAGAGAAGTGCTGCCGAGCTGACTTCCGGCTCACGGGTTCCGGCAATGCGTACCAGTATGGGATCGGCCAGGAGGCACTGACGCAGGTTGGCCTCCTCTGTGACGGCTTTTTCGGCCTCCGCCCGCTCTCCTCCGGTTTCCGTACGCTTTTCCAGCAGCCGACGCCAGTTGCTGTTCCGGGTTTCCAGGGCCTCGTCCGAGACCGTCATATCGTTTTCAACCATGGTGATACGGTCTTCCAGCCCGGCTTTTTCCCCAAGAAGCCGATCCAGAGCGGCAGGAGGGTCTTCTCCGGGCTGGAGGGGCAGCAGGGCCAGGGCGGCTTCGGCTCCATGAATGCGATTTTTCAGGATATCCCGTTCCTGCTCCAGAGTCTCCCGGCGGATCTCCGTCGCTTCCATGGTTTTTTCCATCGCCTGCTGCTGGTGGTTTCTTTCCGCCTCTTCCCTGCGAAGCGCTTCAAGGGCGGCCTCCAGATGACGGCGGTCTGCATTCAGGCGCAGGTGGTACTGGGTCGCAAGTCCGTCTATTTTTTCCTTGATGGGGAGGAGTTCCCTGCCGGCCTGGACAAGGGCCTGATCCTTTGTGTCTGCCTCGGCCTGGGTTTTACGGATGTCCGCCATGAAATCTGCGGCACGCAGCGCCCTTTCTTCCGCTTTCAGGGTTTCGGTTTCCCTTCTGTTCTGCTGGAGATCCTGTTCCTTTTGTTTAATTTCAAAGGAGATTCTGGCGTGTTCCACATAGAAGAGGGTGCTCTGGAGGGTTTCAAGGTCTGACTGAAGGGCCTGAAGACGGCCTTCGGACTGACTGCGTTCTTCCTCCAGACCTTCCGCCTCTGCGCGGGCAGAAGCCTCCGCTTTATGGAGCAGGTGACTGGCTTCGCCAAGCCGGAGTCTCCAGCTTTCAATGGCGTTTTCTGCGCTGCGCCAGGTGGCGGCAATGGTGTCAAAATCTGCGATACGTTCCCTCAGACTGCGCACGCTATGGAGCTGCCCCAGTTTTCTTGGCCGGTCTTTCATCTTGGTGAGATCCTGATCCATGCGCTTGCGCAGGGTTTGCGCAGCATCCATATCCGTGACGCAGCCAAGAAAAAATCCCAGAAAATCCCCTTCGGATTTGAACCGGAAAGCATCTTTGATGCCCCCTTCCGTACGGGCAAAATCCACCTGCCGGTCAATCAGCCAGGGATCCAGGCCAAGCTGTTCCAGCGTTTCTTCCCACTCCTTCTGGCTTCGGGTCTGCTGAATGCCGGGCACCATGAAATCCTGAACCGCCCGATAGGGCTGTTCCCGGTCTAAAAGTCCGTCCCAGCTGCCCCGGAGGGTGTCAAAAAAATCAGCGGACTGGGCAAGAAAGTACTGACGGTCGATGGCCTGGGTGGTGGCGTGGCGATAGAAAAGCTGGCCCAGAACCAGATGATCCACGGGTTTGGCTTCAAAGAGGGTGGGGGGCAGTGTCATGGTCAGATCCAGCATCACAATGGCAGGGCGGCCGGGGATGAGGTACTGATCGAGACTTTTGTCTCCGCCCGATTGCAGGTACTGCACAAAACGCTGTTTTGCAGGGCTGAATACGCTCAGGATGAAGGAGAGCAGGGTGGTTTTGCAAGTGCCGTTGGCGGCAAAGAGCACACCGTGATCCGCATCCCCGCTTTCCCGAAACACGGGGACAAAGCATTTCCGCAGAATGTTATCGCCTGCTTTGATATCACTGACAAAAAATCTCCTGAGCTTAAACATCCTGCTCTCCTTCCCATGCGGTATTTCCAGATACGGCGTTTTCCTGAAGCGGGGCTTCCTTTACGATGTCCCGGAAGGCGTGGAAGGCGTACACAATGCCTTCCCGCAGGGCGGTCTGGTAGGCGGGGGTGGGTCTGTATTCCACTTCTCCCGGTGTCTCTTCAAAGACCAGCAGATAGCCCGTTTCCACCATGTGCTCCACCACGATGGTGATCAGCTCCACCCAGCTGTTGCCGCTGCCTGCCCGCTGCCGGTCGGGATTGTCTTCGGGCAGAAGACGAAGACGCTGGGCCATGGTTTTGACCTGAGGAAGCAGCTCCGTTTCCTCATCGGGCAGGGTGCCTTCTGCAAGGGCAAAACGCCTGAGGATATCCATAACGTCCATAATGACAATGGCACCGAGATCCTCCACCGGCGCATCCAGATCCGCTTCCGTGGGAAAAAAGGCCGTGGCAATGGCACAGTGAACGGGAAGAATTTCCGCGGCCTTGAGGTCGCTGCGGGCAAGGAGTTTCCCGTAATCCGTGAGGGTGGCCGCAAAAAAACTTTCCGAGCGTCGGGCGGAAAGGCGAAGCCCTTTGTCTTCCAGGGCCAGGAGCCTCAGTTCCATGGCCTTCAGCCCGGATTCCACCATCTGGCGGAAGCTCTCCTGGGATTGAAAACGCTGGATGAGTTCGGTCATTTCCGCAGCAAAGGGGGCCATGGCCCTGCGGCTGCCGCTGCTGTGGATGAGGCTTAAATAGATCAGGCGGCTGGCCGCATGAAAGGGATCTCTATGGTTTTCCATAAAAGAGGTACATCCTTTTGAGAGTTCTTTACCCGTTCGGGCTACCGGAAAGAGTCCGGTGCCTCAGTCGCAGTTCATGACCCCGGTAGCGTCTTCCGTTTCCGAGATCGAGGGTGATGCGGGCCTCGGGATCGGGCATGTCCACATGGATGCCGTACCTGTCCGCAATGCGTTTTTCCACAAGGCACTGAAAAACGGCCATGGCCGTTGCCACGGGAAAAAGTCCGTCTTCCGATTCCCTCACACTCTGTTCCAGAACCCGGCTCAGTTTCAGCTCTTTTTTACGGCGAAGCAGATCATGGATGAGATGAAAGGCCTCCAGCATCAGTTTTTCCTTCAGTTCCGGCTGAAAACGCAACAGGGGGGTGTCGTTCACCTCCAGGAGCACCTGGGGCTGATCGCCCGACGGGTTTTTTCGTTCCAGAGCGCGGTCGCAGGCCTCAATCACCGATGCGGGATCAAAAAGCGGCCTTCTTGCCGGAGGATCCATGCGGGCGATGAACTCCCTCCCCATGCGGGCGGCATTTTCCTCATCCAGAGAGAAAATCCTTTCCATGACTTCATCCATACCGGGAAATACGCCGCTGGCTTCTTTTCTGAAGAGCTTATGGCTGTGTTTCTGGTAGTCTTCGGGCAGCTCCTGGAGCTGGCCGGAAAGCTTCATCAGCTGGTGGTTGAGGGCTTCGAGCTTGTCGGCCAGTCTGTACAGCATGCTGCTGTGCCCCCTTTTTTCGGTACCATGCAGGTTTTCGATGACAAGATTGTGCAGCCGGTTTCCCTCTTCCTGAATCTCCATGACCTGGTTGACGCCCTCTTCCGCCAGAGCCTGGATCCGGTTAAACCCCACAGCCTTGATATTCCGGCTGATCTGGCGACGTACGGTTCTCACTTCCACGGCTTTTCTGGCGCACTGCTTCCGGTTGCTTTCGGCCACGGCAATGGCATCATCCAGATTGCCCCGGTCTATGAGCAGTTTGATCCGCAGGTTGCCGATGGCGGCGGCATCCAGGGCACTGGTTTCATGCAGGCCGAAATAGGCGGTGTAGCCTTCTTCCGTGAGGGTGAACAGGGCTTCCTTTCCCTCGCCGGTATAGATAGTTTTGATGAGCCAGAAACGGCGGGTCTGATAGCGTCCGGCCTCGGCGTCAAAAAAGGGACAGGAAAAGGGGAGGTAGCGGTTGCTGCGATTGGTCAGATGATCAAAAATTTTGCCCGTGACCTCTTCAAGGACGTCATCCGGAAAAGAGCTGCCTCCGGCGGCAACCTGCTGGCGGAGAAGGGGGAGGATTTTCTGTATCACCTCGCTGCGGGTGGTACCGGTCTGGTATTCGGTCAGCTCTGAGATGACATCCAGGATGCCGAATGCCGTCCACATCAGATCCACCCGTGTCCAGATTTCGCCACGGAGCTCTTCCCCCTGACCGAAACGCCGGGCTTCCAGCTCAAAGATGGGGCGCAGGATCAGGGACGAATGTACAGCCCGGCTGACATCCGACCCGAAACCCGAGGGCGAGGGAGGCTTTGAGGCCTCCAGGGTTTCCTGGGCATCGCTGTCATCCGGGAGGTTGTTTTTGACAAAGTCGATGAATTCGAGCTGGATGGGCATGGATGTCTCTTTGTTTTCAGGATGGAGATGGCAAGGGATTCCGGGAAGCCCGCAGGCATCATGCCCCTTTTTTTCGGGGGCAGGACGGTAGATGTCCGGGAAGGGCGCATGGTCATGCGTTGGATTCTATGAGGGCCTGGGTATCCCCCATAATGCAAGGCGTCAGGTACGCTTAAGATGAAAATCCCGGTATCTTCTGAGGATACCGGGATTTTCGACAGCAATGGAGCCGAAAAAATGGAGCCGAAAAAATGGTTCAGGGCGTAAGATCCTGAATCCCCTGAAGCAGAATGTCAAAGAGGGGGGCAACTTCCGTTTCCTCAATACAGCTGAAGGCCACGCGGATATCGTATTTGCCCAGGGCAATGAGACCCACCCCGTATTTTTCAAGAAGGTGCAGCCGCAGTTTTTCCGCCTCCACGTTTTTTAAACGCACGCACATGAAGTAGCCTGCATTGAAGGGGTAGGGGGTGAAGGCATCGGCATATTTTGGATCTTTCAGCACGTCCTTGACCCTGGCGGCCCGGGATTTCAAAATGGCGTATTTCTGGGCATGTTCTTCCGTGTTTCGAGGGTCTTGCATGGATTTGAGGACAATGCGCTGGCCGATGTGGGAGGCGTTGGAAATGGTACCCCGGATGCAGCCTGCGGTTTTTCTTTCGAGGGCCTCATAAAAGGGCGCAGGATCCCCCTGAACGCGGGTACTGTAGGTCATGAAGCCCACGCGCAGGCCCCAGACATAGTTTTCCTTGGTGGCCCCGTCCAGTTTGAGGGCCAGGATATTTTCGTGCAGATCTGCAAAATGGGCGAACAGGGATTCTTTCAGCGTGTCCTCTTCGTAAAAAAGTCCGAAGTAGGCGTCATCCATGACCACCAGTACCTTTTTACCGGTTTCGGCCACTTCCCGGATGACGGTCACAAGATCCGCAGCCTCTTTTTTGGAGATGGCGTAGCCTGTGGGATTCTGTGGGAAATTCAGGATCACAATGGCCTTTCCTGTTTTTTCCGCCTCTTCCCGGATCAGTGTCCCCAGGGCTTTTACATTGAAGCCGCCGGAAGCATCGAAGATGGGGTAGTGTTTGAGCTGTACGCCCAAACGCACATTCATGATGAGATTGTAATTGCCCCACATCATGTCCGGCAGGATAACCGTATCCCCGGCATTGCACCAGACTTCGGCAAACACGCTGATGGCGTGGGTGATACCGCAGGTGACTACGGGCAGGGAGAGGGCTTTTCCCCTGAGGGAAGGATTTTTTTCCATCAGGGAGGCCTGCCAGGCTTTCCGCAGTTCGGGAATGCCAAAGGAAGGGGCATAGGTTAGAGCCTCTTCGGGGCTGTATGCCAGACCCTCCATCACCGAGGGAAAGCACATGATGCCGCCTTCTTCCTTGGCGATGCCGATGGTGGCGTTGATTCTGTGGGCCTTTTCCCTGGCTTCGGCACTTTGGCTCAGGATGCCTTTGGGAAAGAAAAGGTGTTTTCCCACCCGGGACAGGAGATCCAGGGTGGCGGGGTTTCCATGGGCAAGGGCCGTGTTGAGCTGCTCAGCTAAGGGATTCATGTCTCTCCTTGGCGGAAATGCGTGTTCAGGAATTTCCTGGACGGAAGGCCTGGAAGCGGCCTTGGGCAGATCGGTAGGTGTCAAGATAGATTGCTTTTTAACCAGAAAAGCCCGCATCCTTAAATAGTTAAAGATGAAGGCAGGGCTTTTCCGGATACAGGAGCCAAAGACCTTCCCGAAAAGAAAGGGGCATGGTTGCAGGCCCATGCCTTGCCACAGGAAAGTTACTTGCGCTTGGAGGCTTTGAGGGGGTTGAGTTTCTTTTTGTTGTCAACGATTTCTGCTTTGATGTGGGTGGCCATGTTGCAGTTGCCCAGTTTCCACTTGACAGCGGGTTCGGGAAAGATGGAACAGTAGATGCCGCTTTCCTGTTCCGCAATACGGTTGCAACCCATGCAGGCTTCGATGGCAGCAAGGCAGGTTCCGCCAGCGTAGGAACATCCGCTGGCCTTCATGAAAACACAATCGTGGCCTTTACGTGTGGTGGTGCAGATCATATGATGAACTCCTAAGATTCCTGAAATAAATAAGGTCGGTAAAAAAATAAACCAGGGACGGGTGTCCCAATGGAAAAACCCTGCAACAATAAAAAAAGGAAGAGGGCTTGTCAATTTGAAAACGAAGGTGGTTTGTTTAAGCGGTTTTCAATGTCGGACTTTCGGATAAATTTCGGATAAAATTGATTCCCGTTTCACTTGGGTTTATAGTCCTTTTCCGGTATTTTTCGGGAAGGCGACGTACTGGAAATGTAATATTTTTAAAAAACAATAATTTTAAAACCGTTTATGGGAAAACATCCATTATGATTGAACAGATTAAAGAAGTCCTGGTCACCGAAGCCCAGGGTATCCTGGATTTTGCCGCAAGGGTGGATGCTTCCTTCGTGCAGATGGTGGAAACGGTCTTTGCCTGTAAGGGACGGCTTGTGATTGGGGGCATTGGAAAATCCGGCCTTGTGGGGCGTAAAATTGTGGCCACCCTGATTTCCACGGGAACCTGTGCGATATTTCTGCATCCTGTGGAAGCCATGCACGGAGACCTGGGGATTGTGGGAGGGGATGATGTGTTTCTGGCCCTTTCCAACTCCGGAGAAACCGAAGAACTTAATGTGCTGCTGCCCAGTATCCGGCGTATGGGATGTCCCATTGTGGCCATGACCGGCAATCCGAAATCCACCCTGGCCCGTGAGGCGGACATTGTGGTGAATCTGGGGATGGCGAAGGAGGCCTGTCCTCTGGGACTGGCACCGACCACCTCCACCACGGTGCTGCTGGCTGCCGGAGATGCCCTGGCTGTAGCCCTGATCCATAAGCGTCAGTTTAAACCTTCTGATTTTAAACGTTTTCATCCTGGTGGGGCCTTGGGTCAACGTCTCGCCAGCCGTGTGGCGGATCTTATGATGACTGAAGGGCTGCCCCGTGTGCAGGCAGGGACTTCCCTTTCCCATGTGCTGACCCTGATGGACAGGATTGCCCTGGGCGCCGTACTGGTCACCGACGGGGAGGGCTATCTGAAGGGGATTCTTACGGATGGGGATCTGCGCCATCTTGTGGCCACAGGAACTTTCCAGGACGGTCTGGTGGATGTCTTCATGACCCCGGCTCCCAGATCCGTAGGCCCGGAAGCACCGGTTTACGATGCCCTGAACCTCATGGAAGAATACCAGATTACAGTGCTGCCCGTGGTGGATGGGGGCGGTCTTCTGATGGGGATGCTGCATCTGCATGACATTCTGGGCAAGGGTGCCTTTAAATTTAAACCCCAGTCCTGAGGCTTCCCGCAGGGAAAGAGGGACTGGCGGGGCTTTTCGGGAAGGAAGGGTGTGTGGAAACGGTAATTCGCAGTCTTGGGGAGCGGGCTATCCCTTCTCCCCTTTGTTTTGCGGGCCTCTGTGGTTCCGGAGGCAGCTTTGTTGAAGATTCCCGCAGGGTGCTGAAGGATCTGGACAGGGCCAGCCTGCTCAGGGAGCTGGAGACAGGTCGGGAACCCTTGAGCTTTGAGGTGGCGGGGCCGAGGGAGCGGATCTATTTTGATCCTGCCCGTACCCGCTGTGCCCTTGTTACCTGTGGGGGCTTGTGTCCGGGTTTGAATGACATCATCCGTTCTCTGGTGATCGAGCTGCATCATCGCTACGGTGTGCGGGAGATCTACGGAATTCCCTATGGACTCAGGGGCTTTCTCCCCGAATATGGACACGATATCCGGTCTTTGACGCCTGCCGTGGTAGAGCGCATTCTCGATATGGGGGGTACCATTCTCGGCTCATCGCGGGGGCCTCAGGATTTTGACCGCATCTGCCAACGACTGGAGGATCTGGGGATCAACCTGCTTTTTATGGTGGGCGGCGATGGTACCCTGACGGCGGCCCACCTTCTGGCCCGGGTTGTGGCGGAGAGAGGGCTGGATCTTGCCGTCATCGGCATTCCCAAAACTATTGACAACGATATTGCCCACATTGACCGCAGTTTTGGTTTTGATACGGCAGTGGAAGAGGCCACACGGGCCATCCGCAGTGCCCATACCGAAGCGGTGGGGTATCCCAATGGTATCGGCCTGATCCGTCTCATGGGGCGGCATTCCGGTTTTATCGCGGCTACGGCATCCCTGGCCCAGCAGGATGCCAATTTTGTTCTGATTCCCGAAGTGCCCTTTGATCTGGAAGGGGAAGGCGGTTTGCTGGCGGCACTGGAAAGACGTCTGGCCGAGAGGAGCCATGCGGTGCTGGTGGTGGCTGAAGGGGCAGGGCAGGATTTTTTCAGGGAAGGGACAGGTTCCCGGGATGCTTCGGGGAATCTTCAGCTCAAGGACATCGGACTCTTTCTGAAGGAGGCCATAGAAAGCCACTTCCGGGATAAGGGCCTGGGGATTGCCATGAAATATATTGATCCCAGCTATATGATCCGCAGTCTGCCCGCCAATGCCAGTGATTCGGTTTTCTGCGGGTTTCTTGCCCGCAATGCCGTGCATGCGGCCATGGCGGGTAAAACGGATATGCTGGTGGGCTATGTCAATGCCTCCTTTGTGCATCTGCCCCTTTCCCTTTGTGCGGGAAAACGGCGGCACGTGAATCCTTCAGGGGTCTTGTGGCAGGCTGTTCTGGAGACCACGGGTCAGGGATCCCTGAAAAATGGGGGGTGAGGTGGCTGGGGGAGGGTGTCAAGAATGCGGAGGATGGACTCGGAATGGCAGGCAATGGCATCCGCATTCTGCCGGAGGGCTTCAAGGCCCGCTTTGCCCGCAGCCTTTGCCTTTTCCGGAAAGCGGAGCAGGAAGAGAAGCTTTTCGCAGAGGCTCTGGGCATCCCATGTTTCAAAGGCAGCACCTGCCGCAAGGAGCAGATCCCTTTCTTCCATGAAATCTTCCATGGAAGGGCCGAAAAGGATGGGTTTTCCCCAGGCGGCGGCTTCAAGGAGGTTCTGTCCTCCTGCGGGAACCAGACTGCCGCCGCAGAACACCACATCGGCCAGGGCGTAAAGGCTGCGCAGTTCTCCCATGGTATCCAGAAAAAGAACCGGGCTTTGTACGGCCTGGGTCTGACTGCGGCGCTGGTGGCTCAACCCTGCCCTGGAAGCGGCTCTTTCCATGTACCCCAGACGTTTGAGATGTCGGGGGGCCAGGATCAGACAGAGGTCAGGGAATTCCTTTTTTGCCTGGCAGAAGGCCTCCAGAATAGGGCTTTCTTCGCCTTTGCGGATACTGCCACAGATCCACAGAGGAATTTCTTCGGCAATTCCCAGGTTTTTTCTGGAGAGCATGGGGGGCTGGTCTGTCAGCGCCCTGAGGGTTGCCGGATCTTTTTTGGCATTGCCGCAGATCCGGATTTTTTCTGCCGCTGCTCCCAGAGCCAGGATACGCCGGGCATCCTGATCGCTGATCATGCTGAATTCCTGCATGGTGCAGAAGCTTTCCCGCAGAAGGGGACGTGCTTTCAGATAGCGGGGAAAGGATCGGGGGGAGATGCGTCCATTGACCATGAGGACAGGAATCCTGCGTATGGCGCAGGCCCGGATCCAGTTGGGCCAGATTTCCGTTTCCACAAAGACCATGATATCCGGAGGGCGGTTTGTCAGGGCCGCCTCCGGCCAGCCGGGTGCGTCCAGGGGGGCAAATACGATGGTGGCGTCATGGGCAAGGCGTTTTTCCAGCATGTCCACCCCTGTTGCCGTACAGGCAGACAGGGTGAAGCGGATTTTTTTTCCCGCATGTTGCTGGATGTGGCGTACCAGGGACTCGGAAACCCCGGCTTCCCCCAGACTGGCGGCGTGAATCCAGATGTGGGGGGCGTGCGCGGCTTTCAGACGGGGGACATCGCCCATCAGGTGACGGCATCGGGTTTTCCAGGGGCTGTGGTGCTTCCCCAAATGCAGCAGGGGAAGGACAATCCCTTTCAGTCCGGAGGTGAGCATCCGGTACTGGTTGTGGGAAAAGAAGGGGGTTCTGTCCCCTTTTTTTTCAGGGCTGGATTTCACGGAACTGCCCTCCTTTAATTTCAAGGAGGAAGGGCGGTGTCATGGCCTCCCGGTTTTCAGAAAAAGAGATGATACCGGTGACCCCCTCATGGGGGGGCTGATGGAGAAGGATGTTCCGGACATCACTGCGACTGTAAGGTTTCTGTTCCAGAGCCTTGAAGAGGAGCATGAGACTGTCAAAGGTGACCGCTTCCAGATATCCCGGATTTTCTCCATAAAATTCCTGAAAACGACGGACAAAATTTTGTACCTGGGGCAGACTGCTTTCCGGGAAAAAGCCTGTGGGAACAAGGGCACCCCGGGCATGGCTGCCTGCCATCTCAAGAAGTTTCGGGCTGTGCCAGAGGTTGGTTCCCAGAAGCTGCACCCCCTCCACATCATGATAGGCCAGCTGGGGAAGAACCATGCCCGCACGTTCCGCGCTGTCCGGAATGAAGAGGGCGTCAAACTGGATGACGGGGCTGGGTTTTTCTTCACTTGCGGGTTTTTCCATGTTTTCCGGAAGGGGGGGGAGGAGATCCGCTGGCAGAGGATAGTACAGCCCTGTAAGTTTCCGGATCGGTTCAGAAAAATCCGTGCTTCTTGGGGGGTAACTTTCTATGCCCGTGATGCGTCCTCCGGCATTTTCCACAGCATCCCAGAAAAGATCCCGAAAGTTTTCCCCATAGGCATCCTGGGGGTAGAGGATGGCAAAACGGAAAAGATTCTGCCGTGTCATGACATGGGAAACCAGCCCCCGTACCTGCATGGCAGGGGTCATGAAGTTGCGGAACACTTCGGGGCCGGTGCCGGTGATGCCTTCCTGCTGGGTGAGGGCAATGAGGGGAATGTTAAAGTCTGCGGCAAGAGCGATGGATTCGGGGCTTGCCCCCAGTGGGCCGATGATGGCAATGACCTTTTTTTCATTGAGGCTTTGCAGGGCCTTTTCCGTGGAAGCCTCATCGGAACGGGTGTCTTCAATGAGGAGCCGGAGGGGCAGGGCGTTTTCCTGTTCTGTATAGAGAGCCATGGCCATTTCAATACCCCGCAGGGCCTGCTGGCCAAAGGGGGCAAGGCGACCGGAGAGGGGGAAGAGGCAGCCGATGGCCAGAGGGTCAGTTTCCTCTTTGCTTGCGATGGCTGTCAGAAGATCCCGTGCCATGGGGGCTCTGGAATGCAGGGGGAAGGTCTTGATGAAATCCTGAAGGGTTTCTTCTGCGGCCCGGTAACGTCCGGACTCCACAAGGCTGACCCCCAATGCCAGGGTAAGGGTGGCTGCGGGTTCAGGGTATTTTTTTCCCGGAAGGAGGGCCGCAAGGCTCTCAGCATCCAGCTCCCTGGCAAGCCCCAGAATTTTTTCCAGGAGGGCGGCATGCAGGGATTCCGGGGCGGTCTCCAGGGTATGGATCAGAATTTCCATCGCCTCTCTGGAAGATCCTGCCGCGGCAAGGGTATCGGCCTTTAAGAAGGCAAGGCGGATACGCAGATCCGGCCTGAGGATGCGGGCTTCACTTTCCCGGATGCAGGAGAGGGTTTCGGAGGGGTGTTTCTCCGTATACCAGGAACTGCACCGGGCCAGCAGGGCATCTTCGAAAAGGGCACTCTGGGGAAAGCTGCGGATAAGGGTTCCCAGAAGATTGCGTGCTTCAGTCCCTTTTCCCCTGGCACTGTAAAGGCTGCCCAGTTTGAAGAGGGCCGTTGGGGTATGGTTGTGATCCGGATAATCCTTCAGAAACTGGATGTAGTCGTGCTCCGCTTCTTGGGGCAGGCCCTGGGAGTAGGCCTTTTCTGCACGGAGAAAGAGTTTTTCGGCGGGACTTTGCCGGAGGTTTTCATCGGGATGCGGGCTTTTGCCACATCCCGTACACAGAAGAAAAAACATCAGGGCGGCGGGCCAGAGGTATCTGAATCTCTGGGGATCTTGTCTCATGGTGTCGTTTCCACCTGGGCTGGGAGGGCTTGGGGGCAAAGCGGCTTTGCACTTTGCATCTTTGTCATAAGGCTGTAAGATCCTATACACCAAGATCATGACAGGAGGCAAAAAGGAATTGTTCTGAGACATCCCATATTAAAAAAAAGGGGGGGGGAGGAATGCACAGGAAGAAGGGGATTTACCTTGTTCTGGGCTTGTGTTTTTGGGCAGGGATGGCCGGAGCGGAATTTTATCAGTACAGGGATGAGGCGGGCAGAACCGTCTTTACCGATGATCTTTCCCGTCTCCCTGAAAAGGAGAGGGAGAAGGTGAAGCGGTTCCGGAGCGTGGATACGGAGACGGAGGCGGAGAAGGCGGAAACGGCGGTAGTCTCCCCTGAGGAAGAGGCGGAAGCTCAGCATCCTGAAGTGCCTTCCCTGGAGGAAGAGGCGGTACGGATAGAGGCGGAGCGTAAAGCCCTTGCTGAAGAATTTGTCCGCCTCCAGGCCGTGCAGAAAAAGCTCACGGAAAGGGTGCCGGGTCTTGCACGTGCGGATGCTGAGACGGTGACAGCCCATAACCGGGAGGTGGCGGCCTTTGATGCGTCGCGGGAGGCCTATGAAAAAAGGCGGGCCAGGTACAATACGGACGTACAGGCCTTTAATACCCGTGTGCAGGAAAAGGAAAAAACTGCACGGGAAAAGGGTGGAGATCAGCAGGGGGAAGAGGGGCAGGCACCTTGATTTTCCAGGATGCTGCGGATTTCCGGGATGCGTTTTTCCAGATCGATGGGGGGGATCCAGAGGATATCCGGATCTGCATGAAACCAGGTAAGCTGGCGTTTGGCGTAGCGTCGCGTATCCCGCTTGAGAAGGCGGATCCCTTCTTCCCGGGACAGACGGCCTGTCAGGATGTCCAGCATATGCCGGTAGCCGATGGCCTGCATGCTTTTGAGCTCTGGCCCATAGCCCATGACCAGAAGTTTTTTGACTTCCTCCTCAAGGCCTTCTGCCAGCATGCGATCCACCCGCTGGTCGATGCGTTCATATAGGATCCTGCGGTCTGTGAAAAGACCGATTTTTACCACGGCATAATCCGGAGTGTCGGAGAAATTGTGCCGATGCTGACAGGAGGAAATGGGGGTTCCTGTGGCTTCAAAAAATTCCAGGGCACGGAGAATGCGGAAGCCGTCGTTGGGATGAATCCTGGCGGCGGCTTCCGGGTCTTTTTCCCTGAGTCGGGTATGGAGAAGGCTGGTTCCCTTTTCGGAAGCTTCCCTTTCCAGCAGGGCCAGTCTTTCGGGATCGGCGGGGCGGGCGCGGAAAAGTCCTTGCAGGAGGGCCTTAATATAAAGGCCTGTGCCACCTGCAACGATGGTGAGAAAGCCTTCTTCTGCATTGGCTTCAATGAAAGCTCTTCCCAGGGTGGCAAAGGCTGCCGCGTCAAAGGGGCTGTCCGGATCAAGGATATCGATACCTGCATGGGGGGCTTTTTGCAGTTCCTCGGAGCTGGGTTTGGCGGTTCCAATGTCCATGAAGCGATAAACCTGCATGGAGTCCGCACTGAGGATACGGGCCTTGAAGTGTGCACAGAGGCGGATGGCCACATCGGTTTTACCGCTGGCCGTGGGGCCGCAGATGACAAGAACGCCGGGTTTTTGGGCTTGCATGGGGTCTCCCTTGGTTTGGGGCTGATGCCAGGGCATATTAAAGCGGATTTTGAGGGAAAAAAACAGCAGGAAATGCCCGTCAACTCCGGAAAGCCGCACCGGACAAATGTATTGACAACATTGGTGTTAGTCGATATGGATTGGCGTGCCAATAGAATTCATAAATGCTTGTACGGATTTTGGCGCCGATTCCCGATGCGGGAGGCGGAAAGCGTCAGGCAATATGGGGATTTGTAACGTTGCGGGATGACTTGAAAACGCTGGATTAAGGGTGGCGGAAAAGGCGTCTTGCAGAATCGCTACAGGAGAATAGACCATGTCGAAGGAAGTAATTGGATCCGCTGTCGTCGTGGGTGGCGGTATCACCGGGATGCAGTCGGCGCTTGATCTGGCCGATGCCGGGTACTATGTGTACCTGGTGGAAAAGGGGTCGTCCATTGGCGGCGTGATGTCCCAGTTGGACAAGACCTTTCCGACCAACGATTGCGCCATGTGAATTATCTCACCCAAACTGGTCGAGGTCGGCCGGCATCTGAACATTGAATTGTTGACTCTGAGTGAAGTAACGTCCATCAGCGGTGAAGCCGGAAACTTCGAGGTCGAAGTTTTCAAGAAGCCCCGTTATGTGGACATGGACAAGTGTATTGCCTGCGGTGCGTGTGCGGAAAAATGTCCCAAAAAAGTGGATGATTTCTACAATGCATCTTTGAAAAAACGTAAAGCCATTTATGTGGAATACGATCAGGCTGTACCCTTGAAGTATGTCATTGACCCTGCAAACTGCATCAAGCTGACCAAGGGCAAATGCGGCAATTGTGAGAAGGTCTGTCCTACGGGTGCCATCAACTATGATGACAAGCCCGAAACGTTGAAGCTGAACGTGGGATCCGTTGTTCTGGCTCCTGGTTTCAAGCCCTTTGATCCCAGCATTTTTGACACCTATCAGTATGCCAAATTTCCCAACGTGGTGACTTCCATGGAGTTCGAGCGGATTCTTTCCGCCTCCGGGCCCACCATGGGGCATCTCACCCGCTTGAGCAAAGACCATCAGGAACCGAAAAAAATTGCCTGGTTCCAGTGCGTTGGTTCTCGTGACATGAACCGTTGCGACAATGCCTACTGCTCTTCGGTCTGCTGTATGTATGCCATCAAGGAAGCGGCCATTGCCAAGGAACACAATGGCGATGATCTGGATTGTGCCATTTTCTTCATGGACATGCGAACCCACGGCAAGGACTTTGAGCGTTACTACGAAGATGCCAAGAAAAAGGGCGTCCGTTTTGTCCGCAGCCGGGTACACACCATCAATCCCATCCCGGAAAATGATTCCCTTGAGGTGCGCTATGTGACGGAAGACGGTCGGCTGGAGACGGAAGTCTTCGACATGATCGTGCTGTCCATCGGTCTTGAGACGGATCCTTCCACGGTGAAGCTTGCCAATGAGCTGGGGATCAAGCTTACCAAGGGTAATTTCTGTGAATACGAGACCTTCAAGCCCGTATCCACCTCCCGTGAGGGGATTTTTGTGGCTGGTGCCTTTGCCGGTCCCAAAGACATTCCCCAGGCCATGATTGATGCTTCTGCTGCGGCTTCGGCTGCGGGTGAGCTGCTCACTTCTGCGAGAAATACCCTGACCAAAACGGCGGAAGCCGTTAAAGAGCTGAATGTGGCGGGGGATCGTCCCAAGGTGGGGGTTTTTGTCTGCTCCTGCGGCACCAACATTGCCGGTACGGTGGACGTGAAGGCCGTTGCGGAATATGCTCAGACCCTTCCCTATGTGGAATATGTGACCAACAACCTCTTCTCCTGCTCCCAGGATACCCAGGACAAGATGGCGGAGATCATCAAGGAGAAAAACCTGAACCGCGTGGTGGTGGCGGCCTGTACGCCCAAAACCCATGAACCGCTGTTCCAGGAGACCCTCATCAATGCAGGGCTGAACAAGTACCTCTTTGAGATGGTGAACATCCGTAACCACAACTCCTGGGTACACAAGGAAACACCGGATCTGGCCACAGACAAGGCCAAGGATCTGGTGCGCATGGGGGTTGCCAAGGTTTCCCTTTTTGAACCCCTGCGGGAAGGGGAGCTGAACGTCAACCAGGTGGCCATGGTGGTGGGGGGTGGTGTTGCGGGCATGACCGCAGCCAAGGCCCTTTCCAGTCAGGGATACCAGACCCATATCATCGAAAAAGCGGATCGCCTCGGCGGTCAGGCCCTGAACCTCTTCAAGACCATCAAGGGTGAAGATGTGGGCGAGAAGGTGGCGGATCTTGAGAATGCCATCAAGGTGGATGAACGTATCACCGTACACCTGAACACGGAAATTGCCAGTGTGGACGGGTTTGTGGGTAACTTCAAAACCCAGCTCAAGGGCGGTTCCGAGCAGCTCCTTGAACATGGTATCACCGTGATGGCCACAGGAGCTTCTCCCCTGAAGCCCACGGAATACCTCTATGGTGAAGATCCGAGAATCCTTACCAGCCTGGAGCTGGATCTCAAGTTCAAGGCCAAGGATCCCATGCTGGACAAGGCGGAAAGTGCGGTCTTCATTCAGTGTGTGGGTTCCCGTGAACCGGGGCGTCCCTACTGCTCCCGCGTTTGCTGCACCCACTCCATCGACAATGCCCTGGAGCTGAAAAAGCATAAGCCCGATATGGATGTTTTCATCCTGTACCGGGATATCCGTACCTATGGGGAAAAGGAATACCTCTACCGGGAAGCCCGGGATGCGGGGGTCATCTTTATCCGGTACGACCTCGAAAATAAACCTCAGGTCGAAAAAGCCGGAGACAAGCTTGTGATTCGGGTGACCGATCATGTGCTTGGACGTCCTCTGGAATTGACGGCGGATATTCTGACCCTGGCTTCCGCCGTGGTTCCTAACAAGGGCGAAGCCCTGGCCCAGTTCTTCAAGCTGCCCATGAATGCGGATGGTTTCTTCGTGGAACGTCATGCCAAGCTTGGACCCAGTGAATTTGCCACGGACGGCGTCTTCCTCGCCGGTACGGCCCATTATCCCAAGCCCCTGGATGAGACGGTGGCCCAGGGACGGGCAGCGGCTTCCAGAGCGGTCACGCTTCTGGCCAAGGAAAAGATCTTCACCTCCGGTCAGGTGGCCAGGGTAGACGCATCCCTTTGTTCTTCCTGCGGTATCTGCGTGAGCGTATGCCCGTATTCTGCGCCCCGCTTCATGGATGCCGGGTATTATGCGGGCAAGGCGGAGATCAATCCGGTTCTCTGCAAGGGGTGTGGTCTCTGTGTGGCGTCCTGCCGCAGCGGGGCCATCCACCACGGAGGCTTTGACAACAGCCAGATTTTTGCCCAGATCTTTACCGTAAGCGCATAAAAAACCATTTTCCTCCCACGGTATTTTTTTGCCGTGGGAGGATCAGAATAAGGAGAAGACAGCCATGAGCTGGGAACCCAAGATTGTGAGTTTCCTGTGCAACTGGTGCAGCTACGGCGCGGCCGACCTTGCGGGCGTCAGCCGTTTCCAGTACCCGCCCAATATCCGGGTGATCCGTATCCCCTGCACAGGCCGTATGAGTCCCAAATTTTTCCTTTCCGCTCTGCGGGAAGGTGCGGATGCCGTCTGGGTATCCGGCTGACACCCCGGTGACTGCCATTACCTGGAAGGTAATTACTATGCACGCCGCAAGTTTCAGCTGTTCAATGACATGATGGAGCACATGGGCGTTGAAAAAGGCCGTCTCCATTATTCCTGGATCTCTTCCGCCGAATCCACCAAGTTTGTGGAGGTGGTGAAGGAAGTTACGGATGCCGTGAAAGCCGTGGGTCCCAATACCAATTTTGTGAAGCGCTACATGAAGGAAGCGGAATAATGAGCGGAAACATCGACAGGATTAAAGAGATTGCCCGGGGCCTTCTCGAAACCGAGAAGGTCGATGTCGTGATCGGCTTCAAAAAGGGAACGCTTCCCGTGATGAGCGAGCCGACCATTCTCCGTAAGGCATCGGAAACGGACGAACTGATCTGGGACGCGACCTGCCGTCTCAATCTGTGCAACTACCTCACAGGCCGCAAGGACCGTATCGGTATCATCGCCAAGGGCTGTGATGCGCGGAACATTGTGGGCCACATTGTGGAAAACAAGATCAGGCGGGATCAGCTGGTGATCATCGGTGTTCCCTGCACGGGCATGGCGGACAAAAAAGCCCTTTCCGATCTTGCAGGCGGCGAGGTGACCGCTTACAGCGAAGCCGGGGATCAGATCACGGTGACGGGCCCTGCGGGAGAAAAGACTGTCAGCAAGGCGGAGGTGCTTCAGTCCAACTGCCGCACCTGTATCAAGCGCAATCCTGTGATCTTTGACGAGATGGCAGG
>NZ_JCANVJ010000019.1:0-66091 GCF_059569355.1 Desulfobotulus sapovorans DSM 2055
CTCCTTGCCGCCTTTCAGCAGTTTTTCAGGGAAAACTCCCAAAGCTGGATCGAGCGGTTTGACTACAAAGAGGCTGGGCCTCAGCTCCTCATGCAGGCCTTTTTACAGCGTATTGTGAACGGCGGCGGCAGGGTGAACCGGGAGTATGGTTTGGGCAGCAGACGGACAGATCTTTTTCTCGAATGGCCCCTGGATAAGGAAAAGGGCTTTTTCGGAACCGTGCAGCGGGTGGTGATTGAGCTTAAAATCTTAAGAAAAGGGCTGGAAGCCACCTTGAAAGAGGGCCTTTCCCAGACAGCGGACTATGCGGACAGAATTGCTGCGGATGAGGCCCATCTGGTTATCTTCAACCGGAACCCCGACATTCCCTGGGAAGAGAAGATCTGGCGGAAAAACATGGCGCATGGAAAATGCCCCATTGCCGTATGGGGAGCCTGACTCTCACCGCATGTTCCGTCCCTCTTCCCCTAAAAAAGATTCCCCTTAAGCGTAAGGTTTGCCCCGACGGGAAGGAACTCCCCCCTGAAGCCCCGCATCTTTTCAAGAACCTCCCTCCATAACAAAGAGAGGCCTTGTCCCAGAATCTGAGACAAGGCCCCTTATTTTCACATCACACTATCAGCACGCCCATCAGGGGATTACATGCACCCATACGGGGTTGGATACAGCCACCTTATCGGTCATATCCCTGGCGATGAGGCTGTACCAGGTATTTTCCCCGGCCTTCAGTGTAAAAGAGAGGGTTTCCCGCTTCACGCTGCCATTAAAGGTACGGGTTTCCACAGGGCTGCCGATAGTGCTTCCTGAAGTGTACAGTTCCACGCTCTTCAGACCATTCACGGCAAAGACCTCCAGCTCAAAATCAAAGGTCTGTCCTGCCCGGATACGAATACTGTCCCCGAACTGCACATCCCCGGTAAAAAACAGGGGCCCCATGGAAACATAGGATCTGCCCCTGGCCACGGCCTCCAGATAACGGCCCGGTGTCAGCTCCCCATCCACCCTGGCATAGGTACGGATAATGCCCGAATACAGGGTCGGGGAGGCTACATCATGGGTATCCGATCCACCGGTCAGGTAGTAGGCCTTGTTTTTTCCCCCCAGAGAATCCGTCCACAGTTCCATGGCCCTGTTCAGGGTACGGGTATCCGTATTTTTGGGTTTGGAAAGATCGATGGTGGGCTGAAGCTCAATGAGATCAAAGTCCGCATCGTATCCACCAGGGGCAATTTCCCGGTTATTGAAATAGCCATAGTCCGTGTAGGGATGGTTCACAATGACAAGGGCTTTTTTCTCATGGGCCTTTGCAATGATCTCTCCCACATTCAGGCTGGGTTCAATGATTTCGCCTCCCAGAGGCATGGGCAGGATGTTCATATGCCCCCATCCCGGAGAGACCTCCAGACTGGGAATCATGCCCACCTTTCTCGCGTCGGACAAGGTTTTGACAAGACGATGATTCTCCACGGAATCGTGGTCGCTGACAAAGGTCAGGGCCAGACGGCTGGCAAGCTGGGACTTGACCAGATCTTCCGGAGAGGTGTTGCCGTCCCCGATATTGGTGTGATGGTGCAGATCCACGCCATACCAGCCCTCCCGTTCCGGATGGATATGGGTTTCAACGACAGCCCCATGCTCCTGCTTCTGACGGGAAGCGACCGTGACCTTGATTTCTTCCGGAAGGCTCACGAAATTGGCTCCGGACATCACCTTGAAGGAAAAGTCTCCCACAGCCAGGGGAATGCTCACCTGACCGATTTTTTCAAGATCTGTGAAATAGGTGCGGGCACCGAGATATTTTACCGCAGGTACGGGGCCATCTACGGCAATCCTTGCGTCAACGGGTGCGCCCGTTACCCTGTCCGTCACATGCAGGGCCACGCTTCCGCCCTGTACCATGGCATGATCCCCTGTGAAGGAAAGGGAAAGATCCTGTCCCGCCGCCACACGGATGTTCCAGGGCTGAGAGGCGGTATAGCCTGCTGCAATGGCATAGACACTGTAAACCCCTTCGGGAAGGCGGAAGGAAAAGGAACCATCGGCCTCCCCCACATGCCAGATAAAAGGCTGAACATGGGTATGCAGCACATCGGAGGGCAGGTTCTGGGAACCGTCAAAGCTGCCCTTGAAGCGTCCTTCCTTTTCCACCACCAGAACAGGATGGGGATAAATGCTGCCGTCATCGGAAGTCACCACACCGGAAACCTTTGCGGAGGCAAGGTTTTTCTTCCCGATCATCCGGGTCATGAAGGGTGAGGTGTGCCCTTCGGGAATCACCTGAAGCTCCCCCGTAAAAACACGGGATTCCCCGGGAGCCAGATCATACTGGTGGTGCAGATCCTTGTACCCTGTGGTGCCCCTGTAGATTTCCGTATCATCCATCTGAAGGGTGATGGCGTAATCCCTGGTATAGCTCGCCACAAAATCCCCGAAGGCTTCCCCCGCATTTTTACCCACATGGATATTCTTGGCGCGCACATCCGGCGTATTGTACCCAAAGGGCCCGAACATATAAGCCGCAAGGCCGCTCATGGAATACCCGCTCTTCATGCCCGCATAGGTGTCCGGGCCGGGATTGGATACAGTGGTCTGCATTCTCACCACAGGGCTGTTTTTTTCCAGGGTATAGGTGGTCACCACATCGAGGGCGTTCTGTTTTCCCTCCCCGAGCCAGGTGCTGCGGGTCTCCACCACACCTTTTTCCGGAGTATTCTGAAGTATTTTTGCCGTGGCTTTCAGAGATCCCCCGCTGGCAGTCCAGGAATTCACCAGAAATTCCACGTCGTTGACAATGTTCACGCCAAAAACGCCAGGAGCCTTCATCACCGCAATATTGGAAATACTGCCATTGGTCATGCCCCAGAAATTGGGGCTGCCCACGGCCAGGGTAATGGCCAGATGCTCATTGTACAGGGTGATGTCCTCAGGATGCTTCAGCACATCCCCCTCAATGGGAGAAGCACCGCGAACAATCCGCACGCCGTCTGCGGCTGCGGCTGCGCCGGGGGAGGCCTGCATTCTGCCGCAGCCAGCCATCACCAGCCCGAACGCAAGGGCTGCCAGCAGCAGAATCAAAACGTCTGATACCTTCTTTTTTTTCATCCGAGCCTCTCTTGTCAGCATACCTTGATCAGGGTGTGCTTCAGTCTCTGATATACCGGTTGATGGTTGCCGCCCCTTCCGCATGGGCACGGTAATATACCCGAAGTTCATTTTTGGCGTCCATATCAAACCGAGTCTCTTCCAGCAGGCCGTTGGCCTCAGCCGTCATCAGAGCAGATACCACAGACTTTTTCTGAAAAGCTTTAAAACTGCCATACTGCCCCTTCAGGGCCTTCATGACATCGTCGGCGCAGGCTTCTTTCACAGAGGTGAAGTGTTTCAAAATGGCATAGTTCAGTGGTTTCATATTATGCATTCTCCTTTTTCTTAAAGAGATCCATAGGATTCATCGCGATGGTGAAAATCCCCACAACCATGATCACCGCAGCAGCCCAGGCAATGGGCGGCATGGACCAGCCCTCAAAGCCCATGACAACTCCCAGAACGATCCAGCAGCAAAAAGGCCCCCAGAAGGAAAAGGTACCATTGCAGGACATGCCCAGAGCCGCACCGCACATGGCATTCCCCTTATACCAGAACATGAAGGTGAGATAGGCGCTGAGTCCGGCAAGGGCGAACCAGATCATGGCATAGCCATCGGAAAAGGACTGGCCCAGCATACCGAAGGTATCCGCACCGGCGATCATACCGAAAAGGGGAACAAGGATAATGAGGTTGGACATGCCCGCCGTTACCTGACGGATGGTGATGCCCACTTCAGGATCGATGAGAGAGGTGCCGTAACCGCAGACACAGCCTTCAATCCCCCAGCATACGGCGGCCAGGAAACCAAAAAAGATACCGATCAGCAACCCTGGGGGAGCCTCCTCTTCAAGCCCTGTCATACCGATCATGAAGCTTGCGGAAAGACAGATGGCAATACCCAGCATCATGCGGGCATTAAGCTGCTGCTTGAACAGTACCCGCCCCAGTATGGCTCCCACCGCCGGGCAGAGGGCGCTGATGGGTACCACGATGGAGCCCGCCTGCTGTAAACCGACCACATAGGCCGTACTGGCCAGGGGTCCACCAATAACAGCACCCGCAACCATGACCAGACCGGGTTTGGTCCGGATGGTCCGGGCAAAATCCGCAAGCCGTCCCCGGACAGCGGCGATGCTCAGTGCCCATGCGGCACTGCATGTATCCGTTGTGGCGGCTCCCAGAGCTGCCAGCAGATAAAACACTGCAAAAACGGACAGACCCGAATTCTCCCCATACCAGTGTTCCCAGATCCCAACGGACATGCCAAGGGTCATGAAGGCCGTGTAGAAACCATACAAAAGGCCTGAACCCAGGGCGATCAGAATACCTTTCCGTTTAAAATCCGCCATTAACCTTCTTTTTGCGGCAACCGCAGCCAGACTTCCCGCACCCGATACCTGCGCCATAGTACCCTTCCTTCCTGTAAGCAGTTTTTTCTTCCCATCTCACAATCACAGTTTTCAGGGAGGATAGCCTTGCCCCTAAGGGGAAGGTCAACATAAAATTTACAGGGTTTCTATGGAATGAAAATGCAGCAACGGAAACGACAGAACAATGTTTACAAGCAGTTGCCGGAAACAGGAAGAAGGGGCTTTTTTCTATTCATTGAGAAGCCCGTACTTTTTCATTTTGGTGAAAAGGGTTTTTCTGTGAATGCCCAGGCTGTCTGCGGCATTTTCCCGATGCCAGTGATGGTGGTGCAGGGCTTCCACAATGAGTTTTTTCTCATAATTTTCCACACGGGTCAGCAAAGCGGTTTCCTCCGTGTCCCCTTCTTCAAAACACCCTTCCCGTTCTCCCAGAAAGTCCAGGCGTTCCAGAGAAAGGTACCGCTGCACGGCATTCTGAAGTTCCCGGACATTGCCCGGCCAGTCGTGGCTGGAAAAGGCTTCCAGAAGCTTTCCCGTAACGGGAGGCAGCACACGGCCCGCACCATATTTCTTGAAAAAATGATCCATGAGCAGGGGCAGATCCGACTTACGGTCCCGCAGGGAGGGCAGACGGATGGGAATAATATGGATTCTGTAGAAAAAATCCTCCCGCATGCGGTTTTCCCGCAGGAGATCATAGAGGTTGCGGTTGGTGGCTGCAATGACCCGGATATCGGGCTTCAGCACCTCGGTGCCGCCAACGGGGGTAAACCCTGCGCCATCCAGGGCACGCAGCAGTTTGACCTGCATGGTCAGGGGAATCTCTCCGATTTCATCCAGAAAAAGGGTTCCCCCGTCCGCAGCGGCCATATAGCCCTGACGATCCCGGTCTGCCCCCGTAAAGGCTCCCTTCCTGTGGCCGAAAAAAGCGCTCTCCGCCAGATTTTCACTGATGGCTCCGCAGTTGACAGGCACAAAGGGCCCCCGCACCCGGTCACTCATGTCATGGATGGCGCGGGCCGTCAGCTCCTTGCCCGTTCCGGACTCCCCATAAATGATCACACTGCTGTTACCGCCTGCGGCCTTGAGGATTCTTTCATACACGTCCTGCATCACCTGACTTTTTCCCACCAGTCCGCCAAAGGAAACACGATCCTGAATGGCGGAACGCAGACGCCGGTTTTCTTCCCTGAGGCTTTCCTCCCGTACCATGAGGGCAGATTCTGCGGCTTTTCTTTCGGTGATGTCCATGAAAACGGCCTGAATCCGTGCCACGGTGCCGTCAAAGGCCGCAATGGGGGCATACACCACTTCATACCAGCGGCCCTCCTTTGGAAAAAAAACCTCTTTTTTTACCGTTTCTCCGGAAAGCACCCGCGCCGCAGGACAGCCGGGACAGGGGGCCTTGCGCTCATAAAAAATACTGTAGCAGTATTCCCCTTCGGGATTGTAGCCTGCCCTGTCCACCATGCGCCGGTTGGCAAACAGCACCCGTCCCTGAATATCCCGCACAAAGACAGGACCTGGCAGGTGGTTGACAATGGCGCTGAGCTGGCCTTCCCGTTCATGGAGAAGGTTTCTTGCCCGCTTGGCCTCGGTGATGTCCATGAAGGACGCCACACTCATGAGGCTGCCCTCCACCATGCCCACCTTCATGAGAATATCCTTGATCCGTCCCTCCCGATCCACCAGCTGACATTCGTATACCGAAGGGGCGCGCCCCGGCTCCGTACGCCGCCAGGTGTGATAATTCTCCATGCGCTTGACATCCTCAGGCACCACAAAATCTTTCCATTTTTTACGCCCCAGGATCTCCTCCCGGCTACAGCCCGTCATTTTTTCGAAGGTGGCGTTACAGAAACGGATATATTCGTTGTTTTCTATCAGTATGGTTCCTGTTCCCGTATTCTCCAGCACACCGGCGTAACGGGCTTCAGCCATGCGCAGGGCTTCTTCCATCCTGGAGCGCTCCAGTTTCCTGTGCACATGGTCAATGCCGCTGGCCACATCCGAGGCGAGATCCGCAAGCAGACGAACCTCCGTCTCTCCAAAACCTTCGGCATTCTCCGAATACAGGGTCAGGGCACCGATGGGTTTCTCCCTGTCTTCCACAATCAGGGGAAGACTCAGAACAGAGCGGAAGCCATGACGATTTGCATTCCGGATCCAGCCGGGCACCTCCCCATACAGATCCATCCCCAGATGCTGCTTCAGGTAAGGCTTTCCGGTACGGATGGCCACGCCCGTCGGGCTGCTGGTACCGGGCCCGCTGTCCGCCCACGAGGCCCGCATATTGTTCAGATAATCCGTCCCTTCTCCCCACATGGCCACCCGCCGGACATGACACTCCGCATCCTCCTCACGGTACCCTACCCAGCAGAGACGATATCCCCCCATGTCCACCAGGGCCATACAGATCTCCCGCAGCAGGTAGGATTCATCACTGGCCTTGAGCAGGGCATGGTTGCATCGCCTCAAAAAAGCCACCAGGGTTCCCAGATCCTTGAGGGCCAGCTCCCTTTTTTCTCCGGACTCGGGAATCCCGTTTTTATTGTTCTCCATGATGATTTTCCTCAAAAAGGCTGTTGATCTGTGATCCATGCACCCATCCCGTTCCGCATGGTGTTTCCGTTGATTATGACAGAGAATCCCCCCCGGTAAAGCGATAAAGGGGCTGAGGAAGGGATTTTCTCCCATCCGCAACCCCTTAAAATATCATCGGACACGCATCTCAGTATGCTCTCTTACCGCTGGCATCCGACCCCAGACTCACAGAGCCCGCGCCCTTTCCGCTTCCACAGCCATGACTTCCTGACGGGGAGGCCGGGTGGTGAAGGCCAGAAGGGCACCCATGACACAGAGCACGGCAGCCACCATGAAAGCGACGGTATAGCCCATCTGCACGGCAAAACGGGGGGCGAACATGGCCGCCAGACCGTAGGAGAGGAAAACAATACCATAATTGTTACCCACGTTTTTTGTACCATACCAGTCCGTGACCACAGAAGGTGTCGTGGAAAGATACCCGCCAAAGCAAAAGCCCACGATACAGGTGGAGACCAGGTAGGTCAGGTAGTTCATGGGGACAAGGGACATGAAGAGCATGACCAGCACAAAACCCGAGGACATGACAGCCAGAGCCTGCATCCTGCCGATACGGTCGGAAATGGCTCCCCAGCCGAAACGGCCCAGGGCATTGAAAAGAGAAATGGTGACAACCGCATTGCCCGCATCCGCAAGGCTCAGGCCCACCAGTTCCATACCGATGTTGGCCGCAATACTGATAACCATGAGACCTGCCGCGCAACCAAAGAAATAGATGGCCGTCAGCGCGTAGAACTGAGGGGTACGCATCATCTCCGCAGAGGTGTACTGGCGGACGGACTGCACCACCTTACCGGTCTGGGCCGCACCCGCCGCAGGCGGGGTATATCCCTTGGGGACATAGCCCTGGGGGGGCTGCACCATGAAAAACGATCCGGCCACGATCAGCAGGCCATAGGCAATGCCAAGGTAAGCAAAGGATTCTGAAACGCCGACATTGCTGATCAGCCAGACGATGACGGGCTTCAGGGCCATCCCCCCAACCCCCACAAAGGCAAGGTTGAGACCCGTAACCAGCCCCCGCTTTTCCGGGAACCACTTGGCACAGGTGGCGACGGGTACCACATAAACCGCCCCCATGGCAAAGCCTGTGATGAAGCCATAGGTCAGGTACATGCCCATGATGGAGGCAACCTTACCGGCCATGAAAACACCAATACCTGCCACAATACCGCCCACGATGGCCACGTTTCTCGGCTTCAGCTTATCCTGCACCCTGCCTGCAACCAGAACGGCGATGGTGAAGGACACCATGGTCACGGAAAAGGTGAAGACCACGTCCCCCCGGCTCCATCCGAATTTTTCCACCAGAGCAGAGTTGAAAAGACTCCAGGTATACACAGCACCCAGCATGGCCTGCATAAGACAGGCACCCGCAACGACCAGCCAACGATTGAATAAGGCTTTTTCCTGCATGATTACGCTCCTTTGGATTGGTATCTCTGTCCATGGAACAGGGGTACGGCTCCAGGCTTTCTCCCCCTCCCCCCGAAACTCCCGCAAAAAAATCTACCGGCTTTTGCTGAACATCGCCTTGCGCTTTTCAAGGAAAGCGGCTGTGCCTTCCCGGGCATCCGGACTGGCAAAGCAAAGTCCGAATGCCTCCTTTTCCATGTGGCATCCCGCACGAAGATCCACCTCCACCCCGCGGTGTACAGCGGACTTGGCAAGGGCAATGGCAGCAGACCCCATACCGGCAATGGTTCTCGCTGTCTTCATGGCCTCTTCCATGAGCTTTTCTCCCGGCAGCACCCGGTTGACCAGTCCCAGCCGATGGGCCTCCTCCGCGCCAATCCGCTTTGCCGTAAAGATCAGTTCCATGGCCATGGCCGCCCCCACCCGGCGGGCCAGACGCTGGGTACCGCCAAAGCCGGGAATCAGCCCCAGGGTTTCTTCGGGCAGACCGAACATGGCGTTTTCCGAGGCGTAGATAAAATCGCAGGCCAGGGCCAGCTCACAGCCTCCGCCCAAGGCAAACCCATTGACCACGGCCATGACCGGCATGGGAAGATGGGCAATTTTCGCCATCATGGACTGACCGGCTCTGGCAAAGGTGCGGGCAGAAAAGGAATCCATGTGGGCCAGCTCGGAAATATCCGCACCCGCCACAAAGGCCTTGTCCCCTGCTCCCGTCAAAAGGGCCATGCGCAGTTCCCCATCCTCTCCCAGAATGTCAAAAAGGATATCGAGTTCCTCAATGAGTTCGGCATTCAGGGCATTGAGGGCCTTGGGCCGGTTCAGGGTGATACGGGCAATGCCCTCTTCCTTCTCGTAAATCAGATGCTTGAATTCCATGACCTTTCCTTTTCACTTTTGGAAGTTATGACCAGCCAGCCGTCAGAGCCGGATCCGGTAAATCCTGTAAGGGATGCTGCTGATTCCATGGAGAAATGAAACAGTGGGCAATGCGTTGAGGATCCACGGCATCCAGATGGGCATCCTTCCATACGGGCCGCATGTCCCTGTCCGCAAGCAGGGCACGTACGCCTTCATGGAAATCGGGATGTTCCAGTACCCGGGCGGCCAGAATCAGTTCCAGGCAGAAGGCCTGCCTGAGGGAAAGATGTCTTCCCTCCTGCATCTGCCGCCACACAAGCTGGATACTGAAGGGACTGCCCTGGGCAACATTTCTGGCCGCCCTTGCCAGCCTGGGTTCCCGCCTTCCCGCAGTCTCCAGCACCGCAGAAAAGGTTTCAGGATCCGGAGCCTGGGCGAAATTTCTGAGACATTCGGGCTTTTCAGCGAGAAAGCCCGCTTCCACGGGAAGGGCAAAATGGGACAGTACGGCATCCACCATCTGGGCATCCCGTTCCGGTTTTCCCGTCCAGTCCAGAGTCAGGAGGGTGTCAAAGATCGCTGTTCTGTCTTCTTCCCGCACCACCCGATCTCCCAGCCCCACAAAACAGGCATCCGCTGCATCCATGCGGTACCCCGTAAGGCCGATGAGCCGTCCGCAGCCTCTGGGCATCCGGTTCAGAAACCAGGTAGCTCCCACATCGGGAAAAAAACCGATGGAAATCTCCGGCATGGCCAGCACCACATCCGGAGTCAGTACCTTGTGCCGGCATCCGGCCAGAAGGCCGATGCCCCCTCCCATCACAATGCCGTGGGCAAAACAGAGGATGGGGGTTTTTGCCGTATGAATGGCGTAATCCATCCGGTATTCCGCCGTAAAAAACGCCAGGGCTTCTTCCTTTCCCCCCTCCTGCCAGACAGAAGAGATGGCACGCACATCCCCGCCTGCACAAAAGCCCCGTTTTCCAGCCCCCTCCAGCCAGATGAGCACCACATCCCCATCCGCCTCCCCCCGCAGGACGGCCTCTCCAATGGCCAGGCTGGTCTCAAGACGCAGGGCATTGATGCGGTCTTCTGCCTCCAGACGGATACAGAGAATCTTTCTGCCTCCGGTAAGGGGAATGGATCGCACCCGCACTGCGCTCATATGGCCATCCTTTCTGTCCACTCTCCCATGGCTTCCGCCCTGGAAACGGGAATAAAGCCCAGAACCCTGGCATCCCTCGGTAAAGAAAGGATACTGGCCACCGCCTCCGGATCCCTTACCGTTCCATAAGACTCGGGAAGGGCCGGTGGGTTTTTCCCGAAACTCCAGACCACGACAACGCCCAGGCGACAAAAACGCCCCAGGGGAGAGGCCAGACGAAAGAGAAGGGCCGTATCCTGAACCCAGAAACTCTGCCAGCAACGGGGTGTGGAAAAGTCTTCCAGCATGATTACCTCCTGTCCACCCGGATCAAGACCGGTGCGGGAGAAACCGGAATCCCCCGGAGGGGATCCCGGTGGGGGGGGGAGAAAACCGATGCGGGGGAGCACCGGTACACCGATTACGGAAGGAAAATACCTTCCGGGTCGATCGTTTTGTAAAGAAGATCCAGCTCACCGAATGTCGGCGCTTTGGTTTCGCCCCGGACCCGGCTGATGTTGAGGTCAAAACTGCAATTGTCCTTCACCTGTTCTGCGGAAAAACCGGGGTGGTAGGTGTCGAGGTACATTTCCCCGTTTTCATCGAAACGGAAGACCCCCATGTTGGAAATGACCGCCTCGGGCCCACCCCGGAAGGCCTTGTTATAAACCTCCCGCTTGTGCACCATTTCGCCCGAAGGCCATTTGGGAATACGCCATCCCGGAGAGGTCACGAAATCCACCTTCTCCCTGAAGCGCCGCTTTTCCTGCACCATGATAAAGACGGTTTTTCTGGCAAGGCCGTTGATGTCCGAGTTGCCCCCGGAACCGGTGAGGCGTTTTTCCGGCACGATGCCGTATTTGCCCATGCCCGTGGTGTTCACGTTGCCGTATTTGTCCACCTCCGCCCCACCGAGGAAGGCCAGATCCACCATGCCGCGCTGAAGCTGGTTGAATACGTCAAAAAGGCCCGATGCCACGGAAGCCTGGTAAATACATCGCGCGTCTCCCACGGAAGTGGGAAGGGATACGGGCCGTCCGTCCACACTGCCCGCTTCGTAGATACATACGGCGGAAGGTGCTGTCGTGAGCTGGGCCAGGCCGATGGCCAGCATGGGCAGGCCCGTTCCCGCAAAGACCACGTCTCCGTCCGTCACCTCCCTGGCCGCGGCAACGGCCAGAAGATCGATGGGCTTGAACTCGCCTACTTTTGCAAGGGTCGTCTCTCTCGTCATGCGCGTGCCCCCCTTTTCACTGTGGTGGAGTAGCCGAAGGCCGGATTCGCCCGCAGTTTTTCCAGCCGGGTGATGCCGAGTTTTTCGAGATAGGCCTCAAAGTCCGGTACATCATGGATCCACTCCTTCACCCAGGCGTCCAGCCCCTCCTGGGAACGGGTGGTCTTGAAAAAATTCTGGATAAAGGCGCCGTCGTTCTCGTAGCATCCGAAACATCCCGTGGGATGTGCTCCCCAGGGCTGATGCACGATGCAGGCGACCTCATGGCCGGATACGAGGTTGCGGGTAGGCTCCCTGCGGATGAACTCCTCGCTCACCACCTGCTCCGCCACGATGATAACCTTGTCCGCCGCCTTGATGGCTTCGGAGTCCGAATAGATCTGACCGTCCACCCGGACCGTCCCCTCCTCGCCCACCATCTGCACATGGGCGATGCACCAGTCCGGATTGGCGGCCGGAATATGAAGAAGCTCTCCGTCGTAAAAGGGATCGGAAACGATTTCATACTTTTTCTTCGGGATCTTGGGATTGCTGCCGTCCCGCAGCCCTGCGGTTTTCAGGTTGTCGTAGGCCGGGTTGAGCATGTCCGTACCCATACTGGCAAAGGTGGGCAGGTAGGGAAGGCCCATGGCGCCAGCGGCCATGCGGTAGAGAATCTGCACATGGCTGTAATCCTCGATGATCACTTCCCCGGCCTCCGCCTTGCGGGCCAGGTTCGCGCCGATCTTGCCGAAGAGTTCGTGGCCGATCCAGCAGCTTTCCCAGATTTTTACGCATCCTGCACCGATGAGCAGGTCCGAGTGGGTGCCGCCGTTCACTTCCACAAGATGCAGCTCTTTTTTCCCCTGGCGGATCAGTTCATATACGGCAGCCATGGGACGCCGCCAGATGGTAAAACCACTGAAAGTCAGCATGGCGCCGTCGGGAATCTGCGCAACCGCCTCCTTAAGGGTCATTCTTACGGGCTTTGCCATTGTTCCTCCTCATGTGGCAGCATTTTGCCGCCTGGACGCGGGGCACATCCCCATCCCCGCGCCGGTTACGCAGGCAGCGGAACAGAACATCGTTCAGCGCCTGCGCCTGAAAAACGGACGCCCTCAGACGTCCGTCAGGCCCCCTACTTCTTCTTGCGCTTCTTGTCGCCAATCACCTCACCGCTGATGACGATCTTCTGTACCTGGGTCGTGCCTTCATAAATGGTGAAGACCCTGGCATCCCGGTACAGACGCTCAATTTCAAATTCCTTGGTGTACCCGTAGCCTCCATGAATCTGAAGGCTCTGGCCGGCCACATGGTTGGCCATTTCCGAGGCATACATCTTGGCCATGGACGCTTCCTTGGAACATTTTTCGCCCCGATCCTTCATGGCCGCCGCATTGAGGACAAGAAGCCGTGCCGCCTCAACTTCCGTTGCCATGTCCGCAATCATCCAGCGCAGGCCCTGGTTGGCGGCAATGGGTTTTCCGAACTGATGACGCTGCTTGGCATAGTCAACAGCCAGATCCAGGGCCCGCATGCCCACACCGAGACTCTGGGAGCCGATGCCGATGCGGCCATCATCCAGCCCGCTCATGGCCACGATGAAACCTTCACCCTCTTTACCGAGAAGGGCTGAGGCCGGTACCCGGCAGTTGTCAAAGATAAGGTCTGTGGTGTCCGACCCCTTAAGGCCCATCTTGTCTTCCTTGCGTCCCACGATAAAGCCCGGTATGCCCGGCTCGATGAGGAAGGCGGAAATCCCCTTGTGCCCCGCCGCAGGATCGGTCTTGGCCAGCACGATGAAAACGCCGGAGGTGGCCCCGCCGGTAATCCAGCGTTTGGTGCCGTTCAGCACATAAAAATCCCCGTCCTTTTCCGCCGTGGCTGTCATGCCCGCAGGATCGCTGCCCGCCTCGGGTTCGGAAAGGGCAAAACTCGCGATGATCTCACCCTTCGCCATGGGCTTTAAATATTTTTCCTTCTGGGCCTCATTGCCGAAACGGACAAGGCTGCCACAGCCAATGGAGTTGTGCACGCTCATGATGACGGCCACAGAGGCGTCAAAATAGGCAATCTCCGTCAAAGCCAGGGAATAGGCCACGGTTCCCATGTTCTCCCCGTCGTACGCCTCGGGAACCAGCATACCCAGCAGGCCCAGCGCTCCCATTTTTTTAAGAATCTCCTTCGGATATTCCCCGGTATGATCCCGCTCCATAGCCGCTTCCGCCAGTTCTTTCCGCCCGAATTCCCTGGCCATTTTCTGAATCATTTTCTGTTCTTTTGTGATTTCAAACGCCATGACTGCCCCCGTTCATTTGAAAATCTTTTTCTGTGCCGCCCCATGGAGGCGGCACCCGTTTTCATCCCGGACAAAAGCTTTTTAAAAATTCCCCGAATCCTTCAAAGCCCTGCCCTGGTGTATCCGACACACGGACATCGCCCGCTTTCTACTTGTATTCGTAAAATCCCCGGCCCGTCTTGCGTCCCAGCCAGCCCGCTTCCACATATTTACGGAGCAGGGGGCAGGGTCTGTATTTGGAATCCTTGAAACCTTCATAGAGCGTTTCCATGATGGCAAGGCAGGTATCCAGACCGATAAGGTCAGCCAGCTCCAGAGGCCCCATGGGATGGTTCATACCCAGCTTCATCACGGTATCAATGTCTTCCTTGCGTCCCACGCTGTGATACAGGGCAAAGATGGCTTCATTGATCATGGGAAGAAGGATGCGGTTGGCAATAAAACCAGGGAAGTCATTGGCTTCTGCCGGGGTTTTGCCAAACTTCACGCACATGTCCCAGGTGATTTTGAAGGTTTCCGTATCCGTGGCGATCCCCCGGATAATCTCCACCAGCTTCATCACAGGCACGGGATTCATGAAGTGCATACCAATGACCTTTTCAGGACGCTTGGTTCTGGCGGCAATGCGACCAATGGGAATGGAAGAGGTGTTGGTGCCAAGGATGACACCGGGTCTGCAAATACGATCCAGATCATCAAAAATCTTGAATTTCAGGCTCTCGTTCTCCGTGGCGGCTTCCACCACATAGTCACAGGGGGCAAGACCTTCCAGGGTGGTGACGGTCTTGAAACGTCCCAGGATCGCATCCTTTTCCGCTGCGGAAAGTTTCCCCTTGTCCACATTGCGGGAAAGATTTTTGGCAATTACGGCAAGTCCCTTTTCGAGGGCCGCATCACTGATGTCCATCACAATGACATCCAGTCCGCTGGCAGCTGCCACCTGGGCAATGCCGCCCCCCATCTGTCCTGCACCAATCACCCCAAAGGTCTTGATTTCCATTCCAAAATCTCCTTGTCTGGGTCTGCTTCCGGGTTTTTCCCCCAAGCAGACGGTTCATGTATTATCGCTTCACAATCAGAGACACCGCTTCGCCACCGCCAAGGCAGAGAGAAGCCAGACCGGTTTTGGCGTCCCGGCGTTTCATTTCATAAAGAAGGGTGGTGAGGATGCGGGCACCGGATCCGCCGATGGGATGACCGATGGCCACACTGCCACCATTGACATTCACCTTTGCAGGATCCAGTTTCAGTTCCCGGTTGATGGCAAAGGACGTACCGCTGAAGGCTTCATTGATCTCAAAAAGATCAATGGCATCCAGGGCAATTCCCTCCTTGGCGCAGCACTTGGGAATGGCCCAGACCGGTGCCATGAGCACATACTGCATTTCAATGCCATAAGAGGCCTGGGCCCCAAGGGTAGCCAGAATCTCACATCCAAGGGCCTCGGCCTTCTCCCGGCTCATGACACATACGGCAGCAGCCCCGTCAGCAATAATGGAGGCATTGCCTGCGGTGCCCACGCCACCTTTTTTAAAAGCACCCGGCATGGCGGCCAGCATATCGTAGGGAGTATCCTTTACGGATTCGTCCTCGGAAAAAACGGTCACACCCTTGCGGGTCTTAATCTCAACGGGAACGATTTCTTCTTTGAAACGGCCTGTGGTTTTGGCCTCGTTGGCTCTGCGGTAGGATTCTGCGGCATACCGATCCTGCTCCTCGCGGGTGACGCCCCATTTTTCGGAACAGATCTCGTTGCTCATGCCCATATGAAAATTGTTCACATGATCCCAGAGACCATCATGGATCATGACGTCCCGGATCTCTCCATGCCCCATGCGCAGACCAAAGCGGGCCTTTTCCAGAAAATAGGGGGCATTGCTCATGCTCTCCATACCGCCTGCGATCACCACATCCGCATCCCCTGCCACAACAGCCTGGGCTGCCAGCATCACGGCCTTCAAAGCCGATCCGCAGACCTTGTTCACGGTCAGGGCTTCCACCTCCCAGGGCATACCCGCCCGTACCGCTGCCTGCTTGGCCGGATTCTGACCGCAGCCACAGGGAAGCACCTGGCCCATGATGACCTCGTTAACTTCCGTATCCGCAATCCCTGCGCGCTTAACCGCTTCACGAATGACAATGGCCCCCAGATCCACGGCACCCAAAGGTGCCAGCCCCCCATTAAACGCCCCCAGCGGTGTACGGCAGGCACTGACAATAACCGCTTCTTTCATGACTGAACTCCCCGTTTTTTCAGAACACCGTTCATCCGATAGAAAACAGTATCCTGTGTTGATGTTAAGGCACCCCCCTCTGCGGCAAGGCACCCTGGAAATATACAGAAGACAAAACTGTCTTTAATTTTTTGATATGCGTACCGGCCCACCTCAGGAGGAAGGAGACCGGTACGCACCACCAAAGGAGACACCCGAAAAACCAAACCACACTTGCTTTGCTTGTCGGCAAGAGCAAAATGCAATGGAGATGCCATACATCAGACTAAATCCAAAAATAATATGCAAAATATTGTTTTTAAAATGAATTTTTCTTTAAAAAATTATTTCAAACCTGATTAAGCGAACACCAGACATCGTGCCCGCCCAAAAAAAGTGGCGAATCCGCCACAGGACAGATCCACCATAAAAAACCATAACCCCCTGCGAATAAAAGCAATCCATCAGACACCACATCTCCAATCAACAATGTGGCGTTTTCGCGCACATACAGGGTCTGCATACCCCAGAGTCTCCAGAAGCCAAGGGAATGAGAAAACACCTTACCCCGTATCTTCGGTCTCCGGACAACTCCAGAGGCCCGTTCATGATTCCCGTCGTGATTCCCGTTTGCCAGCCTTTGAAGATTGGTCTATAGTCATCCAAAAATATGAGGAGACATCGTTTTTAATCCCTCCCCCCCTTGTGCGAGCGAACCCCATGCCCCTTCCCAGACTCTCCAGACGCAGCCTATCCAGAGATCTGATCCTAGGTCTCTCCCTTTCTCTCAGCCTGCTCTTTGCCATTCTGGGTGCTTTTTACTATGTCTATCTCACCCACAATTCCAACGCGGCCCTTGAAGAACAGGCAGGACATCTGAGTACGGAAATCGCCCAGGTACTGTCCGGCCCTGCCTGGCAGCTGGATAATGATCTGATCACCCGTATCGCCAGTGCCTACCTCCATACGGAACATACCGTAGGACTGAGGGTTATTTTCAGTCCGGATACCATTGTCTTCAGCAAACTGCCCCCTCCTGAACTGGCCCATACTTTCAGGGAAATCAGGCCCTTGGAACATCTCCGGGAAGACGGCAGCAGCCTCTCCCTCGGTTCTGTAGAGATCTGGTTTTCCAAGGACAGCATCCGATCCATGCAGCGTACCCTGATCCGCATGGTCTGCATCATGGTACTCCTGTCCACAGCCCTTGTGGTGCTGACCATCCGGCTGCTCATGAGCTCCCTGCTGCAAGGCCCCCTGGACACCCTGCTGCACAATATTCAGGCCATTGCCGCAGGCAATTATGACCGTGCCATCAAGCCCGTCCCCCAGGAAGACATCAACGCCATCATCACGGAAGTCAATATGATGGCCACACGCATTGCCGCACACACAAACCAGCTGAAAGAGGAAATCCGGGAACGCAGGCAGGCGGAAAATGCCCTCCTCATATCGGAAAAAAAATACAGGGGTATCTTTGAAAATGCCCTGGAAGGTATCTTTCAGATCACTTTTTCCGGAAGAATCCTAAGCATCAACCCCTCCATGGCCCGGATTTTCGGATATCGGGACATCCGGGAAATGATGGCCCTCGTGGAAAATTTTGAAACCGAGCTTTTTGTGGATCCCGATGTCCCCATCACCATCCGCCAGCTTCTGGAAAAGGAACGCATCGTTCAGAATTTTGAAACCCGGCTGCGCCGAAAGGACGGCAGACAGATCTGGGGAGCCATTCAGGCCCGTATCGAAAAAAATCCGGAAACCGGGCTTCCCTTTGTGGAAGGCATGCTGGAGGATATTTCCGAACGCAAAGAAGCAGAAGCTGCCCTGAAAAGTGCCAACCGCCTTCTGGAAACCCGTGTCACAGAACGCACCGCCGCCCTTCAGGAGGCCAATGAAAAACTGAAATCCGCCAAGGAAAAGGCGGAAAAAAATGCGGACGCCCTCAATGCCTTTGCCCATGAGCTGGAAACCAAAAACAGGGAACTGGCCATTGCCAAGGATGCGGCGGATGCCGCAACGGAAGCGAAAAGCCGTTTTCTCGCCAACATGAGCCATGAAATCCGTACCCCCATGAACGCCATCATGGGGATGACCTATCTTGCCCTGAAAACCCCTCTCTCCCCGAAACAGAAGGACTACCTTGAAAAAATCCATGGGGCCACGGATTCTCTTTTACGCATCATCAACGATATTCTGGACTTTTCCAAAATTGAGGCCGGCCACATGGAAATGGAGGAGGTCGTCTTCCGCATGGATGACATCCTCAGCCGTCTTTCCCATCAGACCGCCCTCAAAGCCCATGAAAAAGGGCTGGAGCTGGTGTTTGTGACCGAACCGGGAACCCCTCCCCAATGCATGGGAGACCCCCTGCGTCTCGGCCAGGTACTGCTCAACCTGGTCAGCAATGCGGTAAAGTTCACGGAAAAGGGACAGATCACCCTCAGCATCCGGCCAGGGGAAAAAAGGAATCAGCACGTCCAGATCTGCTTTGCCGTTTCGGATACGGGTATCGGCATGAGCCCGGATCAGCAGGAAGATCTCTTCCGGCCCTTCAGCCAGGTGGATGCCTCCACAACCCGAAAATATGGCGGTTCCGGCCTGGGCTTAAGCATTTCCCAGCGCCTCGTGGAAATGATGGGAGGAAAAATACGGGTGGAAAGTATGCCCGGAGCGGGCAGCACCTTCTCCTTTGAAATCTGGCTGCGTCCCTGCCTGGAGGACGTGGGAATGCAGGAAAAACTGCCCGCAAGTCTTCGCAATCTCCGGGTTCTGGTGGTGGAGGACAACAGTGTCAGCCGCCAGGTCATCACAGAGTATGCGGAAAACCTCTCCATGCACCCCAAGGCCTTTGTCACGGCAGAAGAGGCTCTGAATGCGCTGCATCAGGGACTTCCCTGTGACCTCATCTTTCTCGACTGGAAACTCCCCGGCATGAGTGGCATTGAACTTGCCCACAAGATCCGGAAAATGCCCCTGAATCCCCAGCCGAAAATTCTTCTCATCACGGCCTTTGGCAAGGAACTCCGGGAAAAGGAAAGGGAAGTGCTGGACGGTGTGCTCTTCAAACCCTTCACCATTTCCGACCTTATGGATTCCACCCTGGAATCCCTCTGCATCCCCCACAAAAAAGAGGGGCTGATCCACGAAGAAAGCCTGGGCTCGGAAAAGGATGTCTCCAGGCTGGAAGGGGTGCAGATTCTCCTGGCAGAAGACAATGAGCTTAACCGTCAGCTGGCCAGGGAACTGCTCAGCAGTGCCGGTGCCCGTGTCACCACCGCAGTCAATGGGCGGGAAGCCATGCACAAGGTTCTGGAATATGATTTTGATATCATCCTTATGGATGTGCAGATGCCGGAAATGGACGGTTATGAAGCCACACGCCAGATCCGCAGCATCAGCGGAAGGGAAACCCTTCCCATCATTGCCATGACGGCCAACGCCATGGTGGGGGATCGGGAAGCAGCCATTGATGCGGGCATGAACGATCATGTACCCAAACCCGTCAATCCCGCAAGACTCTTTGCCACCATTGCACGCTGGCTGCCCCGGATCTCCCCCGATCAGGGGAAAACCCAGAACCAAGAACCGGAAACACCTGAGATGCTGCTGCCCGATCTGCCCGGAATTGATCAGGTCATGGGACTGACCCGTGCAGGCGATAACCTGGCCCTTTACCGGGAACTGCTCATAAAATTCCGGGAAGAATATGCTGGGGCTGCGGAAAAAATCCGCCATGCCCTGGATACGGATGCCCTGGAGGAAGCCAAAATGGCTGTACACACCATCAAGGGGGTTTCCGGCAATCTGGCCATGGATGCGGTGTTCAGTGCTGCCACATATCTGGATGGCCAGCTTCGTCACCAGGCTCCGAAGGAAACGCTGGTTGAAGCCTGGATACCGTTCCAGGAGGCCATGGCGAAAACCCTGGAAGGACTGGGCCGTCTCAATGGTATTCAGGTAAAAAAGCCCACCCTTTCCCCGGGCAGCCCCCGCGAACTGCTTGACATTCTGTACCGCCTCAGGCCCGAAGTCGCCAACCTCAAACCCAAACGCTGCGCCCCCCTTCTGGCGGATCTCGAAGCCAGAAGCTGGCCTCCCGATTTTTCTCCGGCCCTGAAAGACATCCTCCACCATATCCGAACTTACAAACTGAAGGATGCCCTGTACCGCATAATCGAACTTATCCAGGATCTGGAGCAAAACCATGATGCGTAAACTGGAAGACTGTACCCTCATGGTGGTGGATGACACCCAGACCAACATTGATCTTCTGCTGGATACCTTAAGTCCGGATTATGAGGTCATGGTGGCCATCGACGGCCCGACAGCCCTGGAACATGCCAAAACCAATCCCCCGGATCTCATTCTCCTGGATGTCATGATGCCGGGCATGGACGGCTTTGAGGTCTGCCGCCGTCTTAAACAGGATACCCGTACCCGGGACATCCCCATCATTTTTGTTACCGCCATGAATGAGGCCCCGGATGAACACAAGGGGCTGGCCTTGGGAGCCGTGGACTACATCACCAAACCCTTTAACCCGGCCATTGTCCGCATGCGTGTGCGCAACCATCTTTCCCTGAAACTCGCCCAGGAAGCTCTGGCCGTACAGAATGCCACCCTGGAAGACAGGGTTCGGGAACGTACCCGGGAGCTGGAACGTACCCAGGATGTGACCATCCAGTGCATGGCATCCCTTGCGGAAACACGGGATATGGAAACCGGAGAGCATATCCGCAGATCCCAGCATTATGTGCGCACTCTGGCCCGGCACCTGCGTCAGCATCCCCGTTTCCGCCATGTACTGGGCAACCCCAACTTTATTGATATGCTTTTTAAATCCGCGCCCCTGCATGATATCGGCAAGGTGGGCGTTCCCGATCGTATCCTCCTCAAGGAAGGCCCCCTCACCCCCGAAGAATTTGAAGAAATGAAACGCCATACCCTGTACGGCCATGCGGCCCTGCTTCAGGCGGAAAAGGGGCTGCCCGATCAGTCTTCCTTCCTCAGCATCGCCGCAGAGATTGCCTACACCCACCATGAACGCTGGGATGGCACGGGGTATCCCAAAGGTCTCAAGGGCGAGGCCATCCCCATATCAGGACGCCTCATGGCCCTTGCCGATGTCTATGACGCCCTCATTTCAAAACGCAGCTACAAAAAAGCCTTTCCCCATGAAAAGGCCGTGGAAATCATCACACGGGGAGATGGCCGTACCCTGCCCTCCCATTTTGATCCGGACGTGCTGGCCGCCTTTATCCAGGAAGCAGAAACCTTCCGCAGCATTGCCCTCCGGTTCCGGGACGGTGATACCCGGGCCGGAATCTTCTGAAACTCTCCTGCAACGCCAGCTTCCACCGTTACAAAATCCCCATAAGCATCCGGGTCGCCACAGCCATCAGGATAAAAGCAAAAATACGCTTTAGTTTTGCAACAGGGAGACTGTGGGCCAGTCTCGCCCCCTGGGGTGCCGTGAGCACACTGGCTGCCACAATCCCTAAAAAAGCCGGAAGATGAACAAATCCAAGGGAATGTGAGGGAAGAAGGACGTTACCCCACCCAGCGGTGACATATCCTGCGGTTCCGGCAATGGCAATGGGAAGCCCGATGGCCGCAGAGGTTCCGATCACCGTATGAAAGGGAAGGTTGCACCAGGTCATGAAAGGAACGGAGAGGGTTCCCCCGCCAATCCCCACCAGACTGGACATCCCCCCGATACCGCACCCCACCCCGAACATCCCTGCCTTTCCGGGCAAGGTTCTTGACGGTTTGGGTTTTTTGTTCAGAAGCATCTGAAGGGAAACATAGTACAGAAAAACAACAAAAATTCCCTTCAGCCAGACCGTGGGCATGCGGGCAACCAGCTGCGCACCGGCAAAGGTACCCAGCACAATCCCCGGTGCAATGCTGCGCACCACATCCCAGCGTACCGCCCCACGGCTGTGATGTGCCCGGAGACTGGAAGCTGCCGTAAACATGATGGTGGCCATGGATGTCCCCAGGGCCAGCTGCATCTGAATGAGCGGATCCACCCCCTGCCCGGGAAAAACAAAGACCAGCATGGGTACCACCACAAGCCCCCCCCCGATACCGAGCAGACCTGCGAGAACCCCT
The DNA here is from genome assembly GCF_059569355.1 of Desulfobotulus sapovorans DSM 2055. NCBI lineage: Bacteria > Pseudomonadati > Thermodesulfobacteriota > Desulfobacteria > Desulfobacterales > Desulfobacteraceae > Desulfobotulus > Desulfobotulus sapovorans. The sequence continues at coordinate 22,325 of NZ_JCANVJ010000019.1, forward strand.
GCAACCGCACCCATGGCAAGATAAATAAGCCAGGTTTCAACCATTTTTTTTCTCCTTTATGTCACCTGCCAGAAAAGACGGGGGAGGATCCCCCGCCTGCCTATCATGCATCAGAAGATCCCGAACCTCTCCCAGATGAATCTCCATGGCCTGTCGTGCTGCCCGGGAATCACCGGCGTGCAGGGCGGCCAGGATATTGCGGTGTCCCGCAAGGGATCGGGCCATCCGGTCAGCATCCACCCAGGCCTGACTGCGGCTCTCGTTAAAGAATACCGCAAGGGAAGCCATGACCTCACGGATCACTATATTGCCCGTGGCTTCGGCCAGAACCGCGTGAAACCGGGCATCAAGATCCCCGAAATCCCCGCCATCCGCCTGCAAGCCCACAAGCTTCTCCAGCTGATCCAGATGTTCCCTTCCCACACGGGAAGCCGCAAGCGCTGCAATCTCCGGTTCCAGCAGCAGGCGGAATTCAAACAGCGCATGGATGCGGGAACCTTCCCCCACAAGGAGACAGGCCATTTCCCTTGCCAGAATTTCCGGGGATCCCGCAAGAAGAATACTGCCCGAACCCTGACGGCAACGCACAAGCCCCCGCTCCCCCAAAGATTGCAGGGCCTGCCGTACCGCATGACGGGATACTCCGAAACGTTCCGCCATCTGGCGTTCCGGCGGCAGCCGCCCACCTTCCAGAATTTCTCCCTTTTCCATCATCTCACGGATCTGAATCAGCACCCGTTCATAGGCATAGACCCCCATCATCTCTCCCCGTATCCATCATGCATCACCATCTCCTTGTCAGAAAAATTGGTTCAACCAATTTTTCCTTACCACCCACCCCGAATAATTTCAACAAAAAACACCATAAAAACAGGGCTTCCATTGACTTTTACCCTAAAACGGTGTTTACTCCCCAGAATATCCTGAGCGACTGCTCCGTACCGGGCTATGACTCTGGCAGAAAAACTTTCTGCCTGCCCGCCCCCTCCGAACAGAACGCTTCTGGCCATGAATCCTTGACACAACAGACGTCTTGCAGATTCGCAGACACCCATATTCAGGAGGGTTTCCCGTGAAAGGATTTTTCTGCCTTTTCAGCACCCCCTTCATTGCCCTGTCCCTCACCTGTCCTGCCCAGGGTGTAGAGTACCGGCGCCTTGCCGACGAGGAACTCAGCCATATCACGGCCCAGGCAAGCCCGGATTTTCCAGAAAATTTCCCCTCCGTACAGGACTTTTTCCAGGATATCATCGACAATTCAACGGGATACACCCAGATCCGCATGGATCTCACATCCCGGGATCCCACCCTGTACATGCAGTTTGACCTCACCCAGGAAGTTTCCTGGGACACCTTTTATTATGGCAGCAATGCCCCTGGAAGTGCCTATTCCAGCCTCTGTGATGTTTATTACAAAATGCGCTTTTTTACTCCGGATGACGGTATTCTTTCCAGTACGGCCAGCTATGGCCCCACCCTGCTGCATCCCAACGGCCCCAGTGTCTCCAAGCTCCGCCTTGAAGCCAAGCATGTCAATATCGTTCTTGAAGAAGCCCGCATCGGGGATATCCGCATCGGAAATGCCCCCGGAGAGGGCAAAAGCTTCGGAAGTATCATCCTCAGCGGCGCCCATATGGACTTTTCCGGTATCATTGAAATCTGGCCCCACTGAAAGACTGCCTTCCTGAAGAAGGCAGTCCCATGGAGTACACCCTCAGCCCGGACGCTTTTCAAAAAAAATCCGCAGTTCCGGTGGCTGATGCACTGTTTCCCGAATCGTGTAAAAGGCCAGAAAACGCGGCAGAAAAAGATGACGCCGCCGGGATCCCGCCTGCAGGGTCACAGTATCCCCGGAACGGGTTACCGCCACATCCCCCTCTTCCAGAAAAGGAAGACGCAGATACAGGACATACCCCCCATCCGCCTCCACAATGCGCAGCGGATTTTCCGCAGACAAAAACGCATCCCCCGGCTTGTCTCCGTACAAAAGCGCCCCCACCTTTTCCAGGAGTTCAAGACCAAAAACCTCTTCCCCCAGATGCGGACTTCGCAGCACGGGCAAAGGCGCAAAACTTTCCTCTATTTCTGTAATATAACGATCCTGGGTCGCCACATACCCTGCAAAAAACCCCTCGGCCTCCACTTTCGGCAGGATACGGTTGATGATCACCGCATCCACATGGTAACCGTAAAGTTGCAGATAGGTATAGGCTCTCCGGGCCTCAGCAATCACCATGCGCTCCGGATTGACCAGAATACGGGTACTGGTGATTTCCGGATCCGCCAGAAGCTTCTGCACCCGCTCCATCTTTTCAAGCAGTGAGCCGAGTTCCTCAAATCCGGAAAAGAGGGGAAAGCTGCCTCCCATGAATTTTCCCATGCCCCGCAGCGCCATTTTCGGCAGGGGAAAAAGCTTGCCCGTCCACCACTGGGTCACCTGAGGAAGGGAAAGGAGGGTCAGGGTTTCTCCCGTAGGTGCGGAATCGATGATGATGAGATCAAAACGTTCCTCCCGTGCATATTCCTCAATCCAGAGAAAGGCAGATCCCTCCTCCATGCCGGGAATGGCGGCCAGTTCCTCGGCGATCTTGCGATCCACACCCTGCCAGCGGAACATATCCAGCATCAGCTTACGCAAAGACCCCCAGTGTTTCCGCATTGAATAATAAATATCCAGCTCCTGCGCCCAGAGATTGGTCTCCACCGCTACCGGTTCCGGCCCAAGACGCATGTTCAGCACATCCCCAAGGGAATGGGCTGGATCCGTGGACATGACAAGGGTTTTTTTACCGGATCGTGCCGCACGCAGAGCCGTCGCTGCCGCTGTTGTGGTCTTACCGGCACCCCCCTTGCCAGTAAACAGAAGAATACGCATGGGGCAACCTCCTTATGAAAGGTATGAAAAAGCTGGAAAAAACCGTCTGAGAGCTTCGCATAACATCGTGCTGCGGTCAAAAAATAAATCAGGGAAAGTTTGGGACAGACAGGCAGAATCCCTATCCGGGCCATGCCGTTTCTGATCCATTTCAAAAGTCCTCTTCAAAAGTCCATTTCAAATTTGACAAGTCCCTGCAAAAAAACTACTGTACCTTTAATTTTAAGGATTCTTTAACCATCGAATGCAGAAAAATACAACAGGGCAGATGCTCCCCCCTGCCATGAAGCTGTGGCAAAGTCTTTATCTTCCCTGATTTTTCCCATGCGGCGTGCTTTCCCGCCCGAATTGAGGTAAAATGCGTCACGTTTTTCCCGATGATTCTTCCGATACCCCCCTTTGCTTTGCTCCGGAAACTTTTACGAAACCCTCCTGCGCCCTGATGCCTTCACCTCCATGGGAAATTCTTGTGGCAGATGATGATATCGAGGTTCACCGCATCACACGCATGGTTCTCGCAGACTTCACATATGAAAACAGACCCTTGAAACTCCATAGCGTCTATTCGGGAAAGACCGCCGTGGAATTTGTCCGCAACAATCCACAGACTGCCGTCATTCTTCTGGATGTGGTCATGGAAAATGATAGTGCCGGTCTTATCGCGGCGAATCGCATCAGGAGAGAACTGGACAATAAAGCCGTACGCATCATTCTGCGAACCGGACAGGCGGGTAAAGCACCGGAAGCGGATGTGGTGTGCCACTATGATATCAATGATTACCGGGAAAAATCAGAACTGACCTCCCAGAGACTGCGCAGCGCCATTACCACGGCCCTCCGCAATTTCCGGGATATGCTCTCCATTGAACGGGAAAAAAACGCACTCCGGCATATCCTTGATACCACATCCCCCCTTGGGGTACAGGAAGGCGCTCCCGCCTTTGCCGCAACCGTGGTACATCAGGTCATGCGTATCCTTAAAAATCCGGAAAGCGAACCACGTCATCTGCATGTCCTTTTCACGGTCAGGGATGCCCAGGGAACAGGCTTCTGCTCCCATGAAAGTGCTCCCCTGACACATCCCGGTATCCTCCTCCCCCTTTCCTGCCAGTCCGCAGGGAACAGAATCCTCGATCTTCGCATCAGCGCCTTTCCCCAGATCCGTCAGGAGGAAGGAGAAATCCTGGCCATTTTCATGGGCCACATAGCCGACATCCTGGACAGGCTTCTGGATCACCACCCCAGGATCCAGAAGGAAACCCGCTTCAGCCATCTGCTGGAACATGCCCTGATCCGGAGCAAAAAGCGGGAAAGTCCGGGGCACCTGCAACGGGTAGGGGCCTTTGCCCATTTTCTGGCACAGAAAGCCGGACTCAGCCGGAAAGACGCTGAAGCCCTCCAGCTGGCAGCCCCTCTGCATGACATTGGCAAGATTGCCATCCCCCAGGATATTCTTGAAAAAAAAGGCGCTTTAAATCCGGAGGAAAAGGCTGTCATCCGCACCCATCCGGATATTGGTTATGCCCTTCTCCACGCAGAAGACAGGCCGGATCTTAAAAATGCGGCCATTGTTGCACGGGAACACCATGAACGGTGGGACGGTAAGGGCTATCCTCTGGGGCTTTCCGGAGAAAAAATTCATGTTTTTGGCCGCATCACTGCCATTGCAGATGTCTTTGATGCCCTTGTCCATGACCGCAGCTACAAAAATGCCTGGAGCCTTCCCCAGGCGGCAGATTTCCTGAAAAACAAGGCCGGAACACTCTTTGATCCCGCACTGGTTCCCTGCTTCATTGAGGATATGGACGCCCTGGCCCGTATCCACTTTCAGTGGCCGGAAGCCTGAATACCGGTCACCTTCCCCCCCCCTATGGAGGCCCCATGAAACGAAACTCCTGTTTTCTGCTCTTCACCACAGCCCTGATTCTTGCCGCATGCGGCGGTGTCAAACTCCAGCACTATGCACGGAAAAGCTGTGAAACGCCTCCGGGAGATCAGACCCTTGGCCTCATCGAAAACAAATGCGCCCTCTGCCATAAGGGCGATTTTGCAACAAAAATGGATATCTGTGAGAGAAAAGACCTGATTATTGATGCCGTTACAGCCAAAAGAATGCCCAGACTCAAAAGTCTGAGTCCGGAAGAACGGCAAACCATCATGGACTGGAACTTATAAAAAAAGCGCCGTAAATCCTTCCCCATGACCGAAAATCCGAAACGCCTTCCGGAAAAAACGGGCAGGCCTTTCGGATCACAGACTTTACAACCGTGAGTAAACTCCCGCCAGCCCACCCCCCGAAGGCCGCAGGATCATTTTATTTCTGTCAGTTTCCCCCCAGCGTACCGTAAAACCATCCTGCGGCCCAGTCTTTCCCTTAAGGATTTGACGTATGCTGGGCTTTGGATAAAACCCGCAGAATCCCCTCTCCCAGAAGAGTCTTCTGCCAGATACGCATATCGGGTATCTGGAGAAAGGCTTCCATGGACTTGGGATTGCGCTGGGCAAGCTGGGTTAAAAGGGCCTTGTTGCACAAAAGAGCGGGATCCAGATCCAGCTTCTCAGCCAACGCATCCCGCCATTCCTTGATGGCCTTCATTCTCAGAGAAACCGCAGGCTTGATACGCTCATTTTTCGTTTTGGGATAATACGGAAGTGTGCTTTCCGGAAGGGTCATGGCACCATGAATACAGGCAAGAAGGCTGCCACCATACATGGAAAGCTGCCGTGGACTGAGAACCTCTAGTTTCCGTATCCCCTCCAGGCTCTGCGGTCTGGCCTGGGCCAGACGCAAAAGGGCTTCCCCACCAAAAACCTTGAAAAGGGGCTTGTCCTTTTTTTCCGCCATGTCCATGCGAAAAGCCAGAAGAGCTTCCAGAACAGCAAGTCCTCTGCGATCCAGCCGCCCGGCTCCCTTGAAACGCAAAAAAAGGGGACGTTCCTCCACCTCCGATGCCCGTACCTGCTGCAGGAGGGCACACTCTTCCTGCACCCAGTCCAGACGTCCCTTTACGGCAAGCTCCGCTTCCAGAATCTCTGAGAGGGGCAGCAGATAACGGGTATCCCCTGCCGCGTAGGCGATCATTTCCTTGCTCAGGGGTCTCTGGGACCAATCCTTTTTCTGGAACCTTTTATCCAGCCTTACCCCGAAACGCGCCTGAAGTACCGTGTCGAGTCCCGAATTCCGATGGCCGAGAAAACGGGTGGCCAACTCCGTATCGAAAAGATTTTCCACCACAAATCCAAAATCCCGGAACAGGGAACGGATATCATAATCCGCCCCATGAAAAATCTTCCGTATGGCCGGATTGGCCAGTACGGGGCCTAAGGGAGAAAGATCGGGGATACACAAGGGATCCAGCACAAAATTCTGATCCTGAACCGCCAGCTGAATGAGACAAACCTTTTCCCGGAAATGAAACATGGAATCCGCCTCAAGATCCACGCCCATGCGATCTGTGGATCGAAACAGGGGCAAAACGGCTTCCAGATCCTCCTGGGTTTCAATAAGTGTATACGTAGGATCCATCCTTGTCCATTGATTCAACAGCTTGAAAAAACCCGATATTACACAATTTAATCCAGGGAATGCCTCCCCGTTTGCAGCCTGCCATGGTTCCACAATTTTCCTTGACCCGCAAGACCATTTCCCTTAGGTACATTCAAATGTACGGGTCTTTGCCATTTTAGCCATAACGGGAAGCTCCGGTACACCAGTTTGTTTCTCCCCAAAAAGACAAAAATCCATCATACCCCACACCAGGAATGGTTCCCATGATACGTATCACCCTGCCCGATGACAGCATCCGGGAATTTGACAATCCTCCCTCCGGCATGGACATTGCTCTTTCCATTTCCGAAGGGTTTGCCCGCAACTGCATTGCCATGGAAATCCATGGATCCCTCAAAGATCTGGATACCCCCATACGGGAGGATGCCCGGGTACGTCTGCTCACATCCAAAGACCCGGAAGCCCTCGAAATCCTCCGTCACTCCTCAGCCCATGTCATGGCCGAAGCCGTGATGCACCTCTACCCTGAGGCAAAGCTCACCATCGGGCCTGTGGTGGAAAACGGCTTTTACTACGATATTGACATGCAAAGTGTTTCCGAAGAGGACTTTCCCAGAATCGAAGCGGAAATTGAGGCCATCATCAAGGCCAAAAAACCCTTTGTCCGCAGGGAAATGAGCCGGGAAGAAGCCAGGGAACGCTTCAGCAACGAGCCCTACAAGCTGGAAATCATAGACTCCCTGGAAGGGGATGTCTTCAGTCTCTATGAGCAGGGGGATTTCATTGACCTTTGCCGGGGCCCCCACCTTCCCCACACAGGGCACATCAAAGCCATCAAGCTTATGCGGGTTTCCGGCGCCTACTGGCGAGCGGATCAGAGCCGTCAGCAGCTTCAGCGCATCTACGGCACCGCCTTTTTTGATAAAAAAGATCTGAAAGCGTATCTCACCCTCCTGGAAGAGGCCAAAAAACGGGATCACAGAAAACTCGGCGTGCAGCTGGATCTCTTCAGCTTCCACGATGAGGCACCGGGGATGCCCTTTTTCCACGCAAAAGGCATGGCCATCTGGAATGCCCTCCTCGACTACTGGCGGGAAGCCCACAGGGATGCGGGCTATGTGGAAACCAAAACCCCCATCATGCTCAACCGCATGCTCTGGGAAAAGAGCGGGCACTGGGAAAACTATCGGGAAAACATGTACACCTCCCGGGTGGATGAAATGGATTACGCCATCAAGCCCATGAACTGCCCCGGCGGCATGCTGCTTTTCGGCATGAAACCCCATTCCTATAAAGATCTGCCCTACAGAGCCGGAGAAATCGGACTTGTGCATCGCCATGAGATGTCCGGAGCCCTTTCCGGGCTGTTCCGGGTCCGGGCCTTCCATCAGGACGACGCCCATATCTTCATGACCCCGGATCAGATCCAGCAGGAAATTTTAGGGGTTCTCCATCTCGTAGACCGCATCTACGCCACCTTCGGCCTTGATTTTCACCTGGAACTGTCCACGCGTCCCGAAAAATCCATCGGCTCCGATGCCCAGTGGGAACAGGCCACCGAAGGGCTTCGGGCCGCCCTGGATGCCTACGGCAGGGGCTATCAGGTCAACGAAGGGGACGGTGCCTTCTACGGCCCCAAGATCGACATCCATATCCGGGATGCCATTGGCCGTACCTGGCAGTGCGGTACCATTCAGCTGGACATGGCCCTGCCCGAACGCTTTGACTTAAGCTACATCGGCCCGGACAATGAAAAGCACCGGCCCATCATGATTCACCGGGTCATCTATGGCTCCATTGAGCGTTTCTTCGGCATCCTCACAGAACATTTTGCCGGAAAATTTCCCCTCTGGCTGGCCCCGGTACAGATCATGCTGCTGCCCATGAACGATGAGCTCATTCCCGCCACCGAAGCCCTGCAGAAGGAACTTTCTGCCGAGGGCCTGCGCGTGGAGGTGGATACCCGCTCCGAAAGTCTCAAGAAAAAAGTGCGGGATGCCCAGCTCCTTCAGGTTCCCCTCATGCTCACCGTGGGGGCCAAGGAGATTGAAACTCAAACCTTTGCCGTGCGTACCCTGGATGGGAAGGTACTGATGGGAATGGAACGCAGTCTTTTCCTGGATACCGTAAGAGCCCATATCCGCAAGCGCTTCCTGAATCTTGATATTTTTGCATAAGCCCCGAAGCAGGGGGAACATCCCCCTGCTTTCACAAAAAGAAACGAAAAACCATGCCTGACACGAGCCTGCCCTTCCAGCCCTTTTCCAGAATATCGGGATATGCTTTTCTGCTTTTTCCCCTCATCTTTTACAGTCTTCTCATCTTCTGGCTCTCTTCCGGCCCGAGATCCGTCCCCTTGCCGGACTTTGCCTTCAAAGACAAATTTCTCCACTTCATGGCCTTCGGCTTCATGGGAATTCTGGCCTTCAGAGCCACACGGCTTCTTCCCATGAATTCCATGGTAAAACGGTATCTTATGGCCATTTCCTATGCCATCTTCTATGGAGTCTCCGATGAACTGCACCAGTATTTTGTTCCCGGCCGCCATGCGGATGTCCTCGATGTCGTTGCCGATGCCCTGGGGGCCTTTTTCTGGACGGCGGTTTATATGAAGATTCGGCACATTTCCACCTTCCGCCATCCCCTGCTCTGAATATGCCCGGCTTTCTGCCAGCCCCATGCTCTCCTTACAGACTGTTTCCCCTTGCAAGGTATCCAAAGTCCGTGGCCCTGTGGAAAGTCCGGAGTCCCCTGTCTCCGCCGATAAAAGCTTTGCTTTTTGGACGCTGAAATGATATTTTCACCAATCTTTTCAAAACACTCCGATCCGAATCCCCCCAACCCTGAAAAGCAAGGTGGCCATGCTGAAAATCCCCCAGCGCAGTATCTCCAGGGATCTTTCCATCAGTGTTTTTCTGCTTGTCTTCTTCCTCCAGACCCCCCTTGTTTTTTATTATTTCACCAGAGAAGCCCGCCAGATTTCAACGAGCTTCCACATTCAGAGTGAAAAAAATGCCCAGCACCTGAGCAAAATCCTGTCCACCCCCCTCTGGCAGATGGACATCCCCCAGGTGGAACGTATTGCCCTGGCCTTCACCCAGAACGACCCCAGTTCCGCCATCCGCATCCGGGATCCTTACGGTCATATTTTTTTTAATTCCATTCCCGAAAAACTACAGCAGTCACCCGGCAGCATCCTCTCCATGGAAATTCACAACCAGCAAAAGGTCATCGGTTATATAGACCTGTATCTTTCAAAGGAACCCTACAGGCAGGAGCTGGCCCGCCTGCGCAACCAGACGCTCTGGATTCTGGGAATTTCCTTTCTGGGAATTTATCTTGGCGTCCGTCTTCTTGCCCGCTTTTTCATGCGTCCCCTTCTCCAGTCCATCGCCAAAGGCCTGGAAAATATCGGAAACGGGCGCTATGAAGATGCCTTTCCCCGTATCCGGCACAGGGAAATCGGTGCCATGGCCGATACCTTCTACAATATGGCAAGCCGCATCCGCTCCCGGGAAAATGTCCTGCAGATGATGAATACGGAGCTCCAGACTGAGGTTCGGGAGCGCAAAAAAGCCGAGGAAGAGGCCCTGAGGAGTGAAGCCCGACGAAAAGCCCTTCTGGATGCCATTCCGGATATGATCTTTCAGTTTGATGCGGAAGGTGTTTTCCTCGATTTTCAAGGCGCAAAGGATTATCTTTACCTGGATCCCAATGCCTTTCTTCATCAAAAAGCCGATCTCGTTCTTCCCGAAAACATTGTAAAACTGATTCATGCCAACATCCGGGAGGCCCTTGCCACAGACAAGGCCCAGGTCTTTGAATACAGTCTGCCCCGTAAAAACAATCAGACGGAATATTTTGAAGCCCGCATGGTGGCGGCAACGGAACATACGGTGCTGGCCATTGTAAGAAATATTTCAGAGAGGATTCTTGCGGAACAGGAAAGAAAAAAACTGGAGGGTCAACTTGCCAGAGCGCAGAAAATGGAAGCTGTGGGCCTTCTGGCCGGTGGTGTCGCCCACGACCTCAACAATGTCCTTTCCGGGCTTGTGAGCTATCCTGATCTGCTCCTGAGGGAACTTCCGGAAAACAGCCCCATGCATCGCAGGGTACGGATCATTCAGAAATCCGGCCAGAAAGCCGCACAGATCGTACAGGATCTCCTGACTCTGGCCCGGCGGGGAGTCGCAGCGGAAGAGCAGGTACACCTGAACACCATCATTCAGGAGTATCTTTGCAGTCCTGAATTTGAAAAACTTTCGTCCTTCCATCCCCTGATGCGCCTGGAAACCCGGCTGGATGCCAGTCTGCCTTACCTGAAAGGTTCCGGACTCCATCTTGGGAAAATGCTCATGAACCTTGTCTCCAATGCGGCGGAAGCCATGCCCGATGGAGGCGATCTTGTCATTGAAACCCGGTACGATCCCTCCGGGGATCCCTCATTTCCTCAGGGCACCCTCCTTCTGTGTGTCAGGGATACGGGACAGGGAATTCATCCGGAGGACAGGGAAAAAATCTTTGAACCCTTTTACACCAAAAAGGTCATGGGACGCTCAGGAACAGGGCTTGGCATGGCCGTGGTATGGAGTACGGTGCAGGATCACCGGGGACGCATTGAGGTGGACAGCGCACCGGGAAAGGGCTGCCTGATTTCTGTCCGTCTTCCGGCAAGCCCCGATCTCCTTCCCGCCCCCCAGGAATCAAAAGAAATTTCACTGGGATCCGGACAGCATCTCCTTGTGGTGGATGACCTTCCCGAACAGCTTGAAATTGCGACACTGATGCTGCAAAGCCTGGGGTATCGGGTCTCAGCCGTGACAAGCGGTGAGGAGGCCCTTTCCCAGCTCTCTTTCCTCAATCCGGATCTCGTGCTGCTCGACATGATCATGGGCAAGGAAAAGATGGACGGACTGGATTGCTTTCTCCACATGCGCACCCTCATGCCGGAACTGAAGGTGCTGCTGGTCACAGGTTTTTCCGAAGGAGAACGCATCAAAGAGGCCCTTGCCCTGGGAGCCCTCGGTTATGTGAAAAAGCCCTATACACGGGATTCCATTGCAAAGGGTATTCACGAAGCCCTCCATTTCCCGGAAAAACGACAGCTGTGAACTTGCGGCTTTTTTGTATCCCTCCCCTTCTGCCCCCCTTGTATTCCTGCTGCCATGCTCTTAGAATAAGCCCATACACATTCATGTCGTACGGGTCATCGCGAAGGTTCCCATTTCATCCCCAGCCAAAGGAGGCAGACCATGCGCATACCATTCCATCGAATTCTCTGCACCACAGATCTTTCGGCCTACGCCAACCGGGGTATCCGCTATGGCCTTGCCATGGCCCGCACCCTCAATGCGGAACTCCATCTCTGCTCCATCATTGATCCCATTCCCCTCATCTATGCGGAAGGAATGCGGGATCCCGGCGGGTATGAGGAAAAAATGGAAAAAAAGGCCACGGAAAAAATGCGGGAGGCCATGACCGATGTCGCCGTCCCCTGGAAAAGCGTGGTTCGCACCGGCCATCCGCCCACCCGCATCACGGAACTTGCCGATGAGATGGATGCGGATCTGGTGATTGTCACCACCCGCCCCGGATCGGGCCTCAAAAAATTTTTCATGGGTTCCACATCAGAAGAACTGATCCGCACCCTCAAGGTTCCCCTGCTCATTCTCCGGGATATGGAACCCGAAGCCCTCGTGGAAACCCCAGACGGCCCCTCCCTCCACCTGAAACAGATCCTTGTGGGCTACGATTTTTCCTATCACGCCACCATGGCCCTGCGCTATGGCCTGAGTCTTGCCCAGGAATTTGAAGCGGAACTGCATATTGTCCATGTGGTTTCGGAAAACCAGTTCAAGGCCTTTATGGCGGACAGTCCCGCAGGCGAACGGATCCGGCACCAGAAGGCAGAAATGGAAAAACTGAAAGAAAAACTGGATTCCCTTGTCCCCAGAGATGCGGAGGTCTGGTGCAGGCATAAAACCCAGGTTCTTCTGGGAGAACCCCACACGGAACTGCGGAAATACGCCATGACCCATGCCATCGACATGACCCTGGTAGGCTCCCGTGGCATTTCCCTTGCCGAATCCATGCTCATGGGTTCCGTGACAGACAGGCTCATCCGGGAAAATCCCTGCCCTGTGATGTCCGTACACTGAAACGGTTTCCGCGTATTCGCAAACCTGACCCGGCCCTGTAAAAGGTGCCGGGTTTACTTTTCCGGTTTTCCTGATGACAGAAAACAGGCTATGGAAGAACAAGGCCTTTTCCGATGTGGGAAAAGGCTGGCGTTGAAGCCATGGAAAAAGGGGAGAAAAAATGCTGAAAGCCGGAATTTTTCTGGATATGGAAAACTTAAGCCGCAATGGCGGCTGGGGTATCCGCTATGAGGTCATCAAGGAGCTGGCCGAAGCCCAGGGCACCATTGTCCTCCGGGCCAACGCCTATCTTGCCGTGGATGTGGAGCGGGAACGTCAGGAAACAGGATACAGAATCCGCAATGAAAACTACAGGGCAGCCATCCGCAGAAACGGTTTCCATCTCATCCGCAAAGAAGTGCGGCGTTACTACGATTCAGAAGGAGAACTGGTGGTCAAGGCCAATGCGGATCTGGATCTTGCCGTGGATACCCTTCTTCAGGCCGAAAATCTGGATTATATCCTCATCGGATCCGGAGACGGAGACTTTCTCCGCCTTGTCCGCGCCCTCCAGAACCGGGGAAAACGGGTGGATCTGCTGTCCTTTGCCAATACCAGCGGGGATCTGATGCGGGAGGTGGACAACCATTTCTCAGGCTTTCTCATTCCGGGGATCCTCGGGACGGACAATACCCAGACACGGAAACGGGGAATTCTCCATGCCTACAATGAGGACAGGGGCTTCGGATTCCTCACCATGCGTACCGGTCTGGGAGCCATGGAAATGCGCCATGACATTTTCTGCCACATCAACGATATCACCGCCGATGGCGACCCCGTGGACTCCCGCTATGTGGCCGAACTCCGTAACCGTCAGATCATCCTGGAATTTGACCTTGTCCAGACCCCGGAAGGTCCCAAGGCCGTGGATGTTTCCGAATTCGAATGGCGCTGAGATAAAAACCCGCTTCTGACCGAGTTCTTTTGGAGGGAGTCGCAGCTATGGTTCCCAGGCTCCAGCGCGGGAACCATAACTGTGATAAGGTGGGAATCAGAAAAAAAGCACCACTTAGCCGATGGTGTTTTTGATAATGCCCACAAGCTTTTCCGGATCAAAGGGCTTTTCGAGGTAGGCGATGGCTTTATTGATGGAAAGGTGCCGGCTCTGCATACCGGAAATCACAATTACGGGGATATTGGCAAACTCCGGCTTCTTGGTCATGCGACGGTAAAAACGCGGGCCCCACTCATCGGGCATTTCCAGATCCAGGGTAATGAGATCCGGCTTTTTCTTCTCCAGCATTTCCGAGGCCTCAGGCCCGGATGCGGCCCCCCAGGCCTCATAGCCATTGTCATTGAATACATTGATCAGATATTTGCGGATAATGGGGTCGTCATCCACCACCATGATTTTTTTCAGCATGCCGCACCTCCTCAAAAAAAACCGGCGTAAGGGCAGGGGCTTCAGACCCCTGCGGGATCAGGGGGTTTTGTGACAGCCTGCACAGGTTACAGGCCCGGCCTTCTGCTCGATATGACAGCTGCGGCACTGCTGGTGATAGGCTTCAATGACCGGCAGAATATCACCGTCCTTCCCCATATGACACTCCGAACAGCTCACACCTTCCGAAGATTCAAACTCCAGCACTTTGCCATCCTCATACACATGATGACAGGTGGCGCAGTCCACCACACCGGCGGTCTCCATGTGCATCTCATGATCAAAAAACACATCTCCCCGGCTCTTCCGGGAAAAGGCGGGGTCTGTCACCGTCCCCTCGTCTATACCGGAAAAGGCGTTGATGGAAAATACCATCAGACCCAGAATGGCAATAAACAGCAAGACTGCCATGGATTTTTTTAACATGGGCACTCCTTTACCCCTCATGCGGGCTTTTCCATAACCTCGTAGATGATATCCCCGAAAAACTTCAGCTCCATCTCCACCCCATAATGGTGAATGATGTCTTCGAGGCCGCCATGGCAGTTGTGGCAGGGAGCAATGACAATTTCCGCGCCCTGGGCCTTGGCATTGAAAAGCTGCTTGGCCTTGACGGAATTGGCCTCCACCCGTTTGTCCTTGAAGGGAGGGCCGCAGTTAATGATCCCGCCTCCGGCATTGCAGCAGATGTTGTGCTCCCGGTTAGGCGTCATTTCCACCACGGTATCGCAGAGGGCGTGGGCCAGCTCCCTGGCCTTCTCGTAGAGTCCCATGCCCCTTGCAATGTTGCAGGGGTCGTGCAGGGTGACGGGCTGGGTAAATTTCTTTACAATGCGGATTTTTCCCGTGGTGACCAGATCATGATAGAACTCCACGGCATGAACAACGGGAAGGGGCGGCATTTTATACCCCAGCCAGCGGTTGCCCACATCATAAACGGAACGGAAGGCATGGCCGCACTCGCCCATGACAATCTTTTTCACCCGAAGCTGTGTGGCCGCATCGAAATGCGCCCGCTTGATGCGACCCATCATCTCACTGTCGCCACTGAACATGCAGAGATCGGAGTTGTCCCAGCCCGGCATGGAGGGCATGGTCCAGTCCGCTCCTGCGGCTTCAAAGATCATGGCCGCCTGATAGATGAGCTGGGCGCGGAACTTGGGCTCCGGCCCGATCACGGAATAAAAGATCTCCGCCCCTTCCCTGTCCAGAGGAATACGGATGTCCGGGGCCTCGTCTCTGGCCTCTTCTTCCTGCCAGAACAGGGTGTCCACCCACTCGTCCCCATTGATCCACATCTGGTTGAAGTGCACGGACTGGCTGTGGGCCGTATCCTGCATGTACCGGGGCACCACCCCCAGAAGATGGCAGATACGGCGGACCAGGGTCATCAGATAGCCCACATCAATACCAAAGGGGCAGTAAAGCACGCATTTCTTGCACAGATTGCACTCGCTGTAGGCCACCATGGCCGCTTCCCGGATAAAATCCGTGGATACCCGCCCCTTTTTCTGGAGCATGACCCCGATGGTCCGCTTCACCTTGCCCGCGGGCGAAAGTCTCGGATCCCGGTTCATGGAGACAAAGTGATGGCAGGCATCCGCGCAGAGACCGCAGTGCACGCAGGTACGGACATAGGTTTTCAGACGGGCACCCGCCTCCCGGTTCAGCACCCGCTGGATCACCGCCTCAATGCGCTCCGGTGTGAGACGGGCAAGGCCCGCCTCAATCCCCTCATCCACAATGGTTTTTGCCGTCTTGGTTCCCTCTTGTGCCATGATGCCTCCCTTACCAGTCCCGGGCATGGCGGATACCGCCGAATTCAGAGCCCATATAGCCACGCGTCATGAAAAATGAAACCATATGCCCCAGTCGGGTAAAGGGAATGGCCATCAGAAGCACTTCCCCGGAAAGGATGTGAAACACCGTGGCCCATTCCGCTCCCCACCAGCCCCTGTAGGCCCAGAGTCCCGTGAGAAAAGGCAGGGCGATCATGAAAAGAATGAGAAAATCCGACAGCGTGCTCAGATACCGCACCTCCGGCAGAAGGATTCTTCTTCCCGCAAAAAAGCACAGGGCCAGCAGCACGACCCAGGCCAGGGCCTCCACAAGGATATCCGGAAGGGTGGGCCAGGACAGACCAAAGGCCTCGTACACGAGAATCACATGGCCGAAGATGAAAAAGGGCATGAGCACCATGCCGAAATGAAAGACAAAGGTGACCGCCGTCATCACGGGATGACGGCGCATGTTCACCGTGGCATAGGGTGTCAGCCAGCGGAGGATGGATCTCAGGGCATAACGGGGGTGAAAATAGTAAAGAACCATCCGGTCCGATGCCGTCTGCCGGAAAGCCGTGACAATGCGGTAGACGCAGCCAAGGACAAAACCGGAGATGGCCAGAAGAGCCAGCGGCCCAACCGCAAGGGCATACAGGGTTTGCAGGGTCATGGAACCTCCTTATGTCAACATCCGGGCCTGAAAGCCTTGATAGAAGGCCTTCAACAGGCCCTATCCGATTTCCAGAACTTCCCGGAAAATCTTCCCGGCAAGGGCACCCTCGCCACCAATGCCACGGATCAGAACACGTCTGCCATCCGGGCTGAACACAGGATCCCAGGCAAAGGCAAGGCCCGAAGCCAGGGCTTTGCCGTCCACATACACGGCAAAGGCCCCTTTGTGCCGGGCGCGGCATCCAAGACGCTCCCCATCGGGGGAGAACACGGGTGCCCAGATCTGCTCAAAGCGGCAGTCCCAGGGAGTATCCTCACAGAGTACGGTCCAGTGCTGATCCTTCTTTCCCGTACAGGCCAGACGTCTGCCATCGGGGCTGAACACAGGATCCATCACCATATCCCCAAAGCTCTGCTTCCAGATCCGGCCCCCATCCGCCAGAGTCCATTTCCCGAAATCCGGGGCGCAGATCCCGGCAAGCCTTCCCGTTCCCGGATGTTCGGTGAGCTGCCAGAGCTGCACAAAGGCCTCATTCCAGAGGGGCTCACCGTTCACCACCAGACGCCACTTGCCTCCGGAGCGGGCGGGAACCGCCACCCTGCCATCCTTCAGAAAAAGGGGCTCCCAGACCCCGTCAAAGCGTTCATTCCAGCTTTTGCCATCCACCACCACCGTATAGTCATACAGGGTGGAGCGGGCCGCTGCGGCAATACGGTCTCCGTCCGGAGAAAAACGCACATCCCAGAGATTGACAAAATTCTGGTGCCAGGGGTTACCGTTCACCGCCACGGTGAAACAGCCGCTCTGGAACTTTTCGATATCCCCTTCCTGCAAGGCCACGGTCTGCACCACAGCCGCCACACGATCCCCGCCCGGAGCCATGGCCAGATCATTGATGGCAAAAAAGGTGCGCTCCCAGACTTCCCCATTCAGAAGAGCCGCATACTGCCGTCCCTGCTGCACGCAGGCGGCCATATGCCTGCCATCCGGACTCTGAAGGGGAGACCAGAGAAAATCAAAGCTCTCTTCCCAGGGTTCCCCATCCACCACCACAGACCAGGCCCCCACTTCGGAAGCCAGACAGGAAAGACGCTGATCTGCCCCATAACGAAGCTTCCAGATCCTGTCCCAGCGTCCCTCCCAAAGTTCCTGATTCCGGATAACGGAATATTCCCCCTCATCGGCACGGACAAGGGCTGCGGCTTCTTCACCGTCGGGCCGTATCACCGGTTCTTCCACATAGCCATACCCTTCTTTCCACTGGTGCAGATCTGCCACAGCCCGCAGGCCGACCTGCCAGTCCCAGGCTGTGGTATCGGTCAAATTTGCAGATATCTCCTCTGTATGCATCATCGGCGCATCTCCTCAGAAAGTTCGATGGACTTTGAAGGGCCACCGCCGGTTTCCCCTGCAAACGCCACTCGTGATGAAAAGGATGAAAAGCAAGTTACGGGCCAGATTCGGTTCTGACTCAAAAAACCTCTCAAATGACCGTTTGAGATCTGCCTTTTGAAGAAAAACAACGACAGGCTCCGGACTTTTCAAAAAAACGCCTGAACAGACACAGGGGAGGAATCCGGAGGAGGACGGCCTTGGCGCCCGGTACGATGTTCCCAGGCTGACGCATGGGGATTATCGCTGAAGCAACGTGGTCATCCCTGAAAAAAATAGGGCTGGAGGCGTGAGGGATATGCCCCGGAAAGGGCCTATTTTTCGGACATCAGAAGGGGAAGTACGTTTTTCAGGACTTTTTCAGGTCGCAAGACTGCGGTTTCCCTTCACCGTGTCCTTCAGGATTTTGGGCATGGACAGGGTGAACACCGTGCCTTCTCCCGGTGCGGACTGCACCCGGATGGAGCCCCCGTGCTGATGAATGATACGGCTGGTGATAAAAAGGCCAAGGCCCGTTCCGCTGCGGCCTTTGGAAGAAAAAAAGATGGTGAACATACGCTTTCGGGTTTCCTCGTCCATGCCCACCCCGTTGTCCCGGATCTCAATGAGCAGCTCATTGCCATCCTCGGACTCCCGTCCGTGCATTTCGATGCGGTGGCCCTCCTTTTCCCTGTCCTCCGTGCAGGCGTCCAGGGCATTTTCCAGAAGATTGATCAGGGCCGTCCTGAAAATCCCGGCGTCCACTTCAAAAAAATCCAGACCGGAATCAAAACAGGAAACAAAATAAATCCCCTGCACCCGGATACGGGGTGCCATGGTCTGAAAAACATCCTCAAGAAAACTGAGGGCGTCCACCCGTTCCCAGTCCAGGGGCCTGTCCTTGGCATAGAGCAGAATATCCAGCACCAGACTGCGCAGGCGCTGGGTAATGTGTTTCACGGCCTCAAACCCCTCTTCCACTTCCTCATCCCGGTGTTTGCGAAAACCGGAACTCATCAGGTAAATACCGCCATCCATGCCCGTAAGAAGCCCCTTGATACTGTGGGAAAGGGTACTGATCATAAGCCCCAGATGGGAAAGATGCTCACGTTCCTTATAAAAACTGGTAATGTCCGTCCCCACCATCATGATTTCCTGGAAACCGCCATTTTCATCATAAATGGGAGCAGACCACACCAGAAGGCGTACTTCTTCCCCTCTCCGGTTGGTCATCACCATCTCAGAATGATGCATGGCACCATCCTGGATGCTTTTTTTCAAAGGGCAGTTTGGACAGGGAGAGGAACGTACCTGAGGATCATCCCGGTACACCATGTAGCAGGGCAGGCCCGCCCGTACACCGAAATCCCTTGAGAAACGACGGTTTACCGCACGGATATTGCATTCTTTCCCCTGTATGGTGATGTAACAGGGGGCGCTGTGAAAAAAGCCTTCCAGCCGGAGAAGCTCCTTTTCCTTCTGGATACGCTGTGCATGACGCCGCAGCAGGGCCGTAATATCCGTGGCTCTGAGGGGCAGAAAAAGCAGATCCACAACGCCTCTGTCCATACAGCGCAGCATGTCCTCCTCCTGCTCCGGATTCCCCAGAACCACAAGTTCGCATCCATCCGAAAAACTGCGGATACGCTGGGAAAACATTTTTGCCTGTTCAGGATCCGAGGGGATCTGCCAGATCACAAGATCCGCATTCCAGGCAAAGGGTTCCGCACTGCCGGGAGGATGCACCTGGAGGCTCACCTTTTCCGGATCCAGAAAGGGCGACAAAAGAGATATGCTATCGTTATCTTTTGGAATCCACATGACACACAGAGACATAGGCACCGTTCCGTCAGGAAAAAAACAGGTATGGGTTGATTTTCAGTCTCATTTCTGCTGTCCTGTAAAGGTCAGAACATGAAGGGTATTTATGCAAAAAACCAGCCACAGTCATGATTCTGCCCGGCAGGAACCCCGGACTGTCAAGGAAAAGACCCCAGATACCGAATAAGGAAAAAGAGTATCTGGCATAATCATCAGATCTGAACCGTAAGGAGAAAGCCATGCGTATCCAGAACCTCCGCCTGTTCTGCTTTTTTTCTGCACGCGTTTTTCTCCCCCCCTTTTTCTGTCTTCTGGTTCTGGGGCTGCTGCTGATCCCCCTTCCGGGGGATGCCCAGGAAGCTCCCCGCCATCCCAGCCCGGACTGGACACCACCGGGCAACCGCAGCAACTATCCCGGCTATGCCATCCGTCAGCAGAAAAAACAGAACCATCCCACCTGGCAGAGAAATACAAACCGCCCCGGAGGCAATACCCGGGGCGGCGGTACAACAAATTATTATGACTACCGATCCATATCTGAACAGACAGGACGCATGGAAAACCGGAAAAGTGAAAAGATCATTCCCTGATGGAAAGAAGACTGCCCAGCATGTCATCTGCCGTGCGCAGCTGGCGGGCATTGGCCGCATATCCTGCCGTATCCCGGATCGTAAGAGTCATTTCCCTGGCAAGATCCGTTTCCGAAGGCAGAATCCGGGAATCTTTCCCCTTCCCTTCTTCCGGCAGATCGGGACGCTGCACAGGCAGTTTTTCCTTCTCCGCCACATGCACTTCAGGCCCGGTTCGAGGCAAGCCTTCCACCAGAACGGCGTCCTGGGTCTTGAATCCGTCCGTATTCACATTGGCAACATTGTGGGCTGTCGCAGAAAAACGTGTACCAATGGCCTTCATGGCCTGGACTCCGGATCCGATGGCTGGCAGCATGGCGTCCTCCTTTTTTCTGTATCAGAACAGACAGATCCATAAAAAAGCTTCATCGTTTAAGATCATAGGCACTCCCGGAGCCAGGGTCAACACAATACCCGTACGGTTTCCTCTTTCGCATCCCCTACCCCCCAACGGAAGGAAGTTAAAAGGTGAAAATGCTTCGTTTTGTCCTGCTGGCTGTGGCTGCCCTTGCGGTATGCCTCTTCGGCTTTGTCCAGTTTTTTCCGGAAAAAGCCCTGATGTTCGCCCTGGAGGGAGAACGCAGCAAATCCCAGCTTGTCCGAAAAGAGATCTCCCTTGGAAAAAACCTGCACTATGTCTTTCTCGAAGGCGGCCAGGGAGAAGCCCTGATGCTGCTCCACGGATTCGGAGCCAACAAGGACAATTTCACACGTATCGCCCGCTTTCTCACCCCCCATTACCGCGTCATCATTCCCGATCATACGGGATTCGGTGAATCCTCCAGACCGGAGGGCGCGTCCTACACCCCCACAGAACAGGCAAAACGGCTCCATGAACTGGCTTCGGCCCTGGGAATTTCCAGAATACACCTCGGAGGCAGCTCCATGGGCGGACAGATCGCCCTCCGGTATGCCAGCCTCTACCCGGAAAGTGTGGCCAGTCTCTGGCTTCTGGCTCCCGGAGGACTCTGGGGAGGGCCTGTGGCGGATATCTGGAAACAACTGGAAAAAGATCCCCAGGCCATGAATCCCCTGATCCTGGAAAAAGAAGACGATGTCATGGCCCTGGTTTCCCTTGTCATGGAAAAACCACCTTTCACGCCCAGGGCCTTCCTTAAGGTGATCGCCAGGGAACGCATGAAGAATGCCAGCCTTGAAAACCAGGTGTTCACCGATATCCGCAGCGACAACGTGACAGAAGATATCCGCGGACTGGCTATTCCCAGCCTCATTGTCTGGGGAGAAAAGGACAGGGTACTGCACCCCGGCAATGCGGATCTGCTCCATGAACTGCTGCCCAATTCCAGGCGTATCCTCATGGAAGGGCTGGGCCATCTGCCCATGATGGAGGCACCGGAAAAAACAGCAAAGGATTTTCTTACCTTTCAGGGCATCAGAAAGTAAGGGAAAAAATCCGGAACCCTCAGCAGCATGACGGTATTCCGGATACGGGGTAAGGCTGCATGGGATTCTGCTGTCCGGGATCGGATGCAGCCTTTGATTTCAGGCCTGCCTGTGCTATAAAAAGATGCATCTTGAATGCCACCCTTTTTCTGCGCTGTGAGGTCCCTCCCATGTACAAGCGGCTTCCCGTCCTTCTTCTTTTCCTGTTGTGGCTGCCCTCTCTGGTTCTGGCCAGCCCCCTTCTGCGTCTTGTCCCCCAGGGAGAGGATGTCCCCACAGACCAGCGCATCCGTCTGGAATTTGACCGTCCCATGATTCCCCTGGGTCAGGGGGCCGCAGCGGCGGTTCCCCTCCATATCCATCCTGCCCTCAAAGGACAGTGGCGCTGGACGGATCCCCAGACCTTAAGCTTCCGGCCTGATCCCGAAGAAAAGCTCCGCCCCGCCACCCGCTATACCCTGCGTCTGGATGCAGGACTCCGCGCCCTGGACGGTACCCCTGTGCCCCCCTTTCCGGAAAAGAGTTTCATCACCACCCGACCCAGAATCGAGCATGTCTTCTTCCGTCAATGGCTGGATGCGGCAACGCCGGTTTTCGAAATCCATGCCAACATGCCCCTGAACCGGCACTCCTTGCGGGATACCCTGATTTTCCGCACAAAAGACCACAGCTATCCCGCAGAAGTCACCCGGACAGCGTCCTCCGAAAGTACAGAAAAGAAAGGGGATGCGGAAGATGTCCGCTGGGAAGTCCGCCCCCGTGTTCCCCTGCCTCCGGATCAGAAGGTGGACATCCAGGTAAAAGCAGGCCTGATGACGTCTTCAGGCCCCCTTCCCGGAGTGGAGGCTTTGGATCTGCGCTCCTTTGCCACCTTTCCTGCCCCGCAGTTTCTGGGACTGCGCTACCCCTCAGCGGATGGAACCAGCCACCTCCTTGCCCCTGCCGGACAAGGAGAAGACAGCGGCTCTGCGGCTCCGCCCGCCGATCCGGAAGGCTACATGGAACTGATCTTCACAAGCCCCGTCCGCATTGGGGAAGCCACACAGCACATCCGCTTTCTTCCTTCCCTCACGGGAGAAAAACCGCCCTGGGAAGGCTATTACGATTTTGATCCCAGCCAGATCCTTCACCAGAAGGGCGATACCTATACCCTTTCCCTGCCCGCCCCTCCGGCAGCGATGCAGGCCTACACCCTCCATGTGGATGCCGCCCTCAGCGATCTTTTCGGCAGAACGGCAGGCAGAGCCTATACCCTCCGGTTTAAGACCGATCACCTGAAGCCCGCCTTTTACCTGCCCAACAGTACCGCTGTCCTTGAAAAGGCCATCCCTTCGGAATTCCCCCTCTCCCTCACCAATATCGAAGGTTTCCGCATTCAGGGAACGGCCATGGATGCTGAAGGCAAACGTCCTGTGGATACGGGTCTGCTGCGTCCCGACCTGCCCCAGGACAGCCCCCGCACCCTGGCCGCCGGTGTCCGGCAGATCCTGAGGGAAAGCGGTACCCTCACAGCCGAAGTACACACCGCACCCGGAACGGAAAGCTATGAAGGCGCAGGCCGTTTTCTGGCCATTGTCTCTCCCTGGCAGATCGTGGCCAAAATCGGTCATTTCAACAGCCTGATCTGGGTGACGGATCTCAGCACCGGTGCTGCGGTTCCTGACGTCCGCATCCGCATCCGAGAAGGTTTTGAAAAGGATCTCGGCCTTGAAGACCGCATCGTTGCCGAAGCCCCGACGAAAACCGATGGGGTGGCCCTCCTGCCGGGAACCGCAGAGCTGGATCCTCAGCAGCGGATTGAGGGTCGGGGGGAATACCAGGAAGACAAGCCCCTCTGGTTCATTGAAGCCAGCCTGGGGGAAGATCTCATCCTTTTTCCCCTGGACTGGCGTTTTGCCCTTTATCCCTGGCAGCTGACCTCAAGTTCCATTGAGACCCGCAGCGAAGCCCCCCTGGGGCACATCCGGGCCTGGGGACTCACGGCCCAGGGCATCTACCGCAGCGGTGAAACCATGGACTGGAAGCTCTATGTCCGCAATCAGGATCTCACCGGACTGATTCCGCCCCCCCTCACGGGCTGGACGCTCCGTATTGTCGATCCCAGGGATCAGGAAATTTTCTGCACCGAGGAGCTGCGCCTTTCCGAGTTCGGCACAGCCCAGGGCTCCCTGAAAATTCCGGAAGACGGGGCTGTGGGCCGCTATCGTTTCGAGCTTTCCCACAGGGACAATCCCCGTGTCTTCACCCCCCTTTCCGTTATGGTGACGGACTTTTCCACATCCCCCTTCCGGGCTTCTGCGGAAATTTCCGCCAAAAAGGCAAGACCCGGAGAAACCCTGAACCTGAAGGCCATGGCAGCCCTGCATTCCGGCGGCCCCTATGCGGATGCCGAGGTGCGTATCCGCAGCCATCTCCGCACCCAGCCCTTTACGCCTCCCAACCCGGCCCTGAAGGATTTTTATTTTGACACCCTCATGCCCGGAGAAAGCGACCCGGAATCCAGCCTCTCGGACATTGCCAGAAAACTGGACAAGGAAGGCAGGACGGATCACGAGCTTCGAATTCCCGAATCCCCCATCGCCTGGGGACTGCTGATGATGGAAGCCGCCATCCTTGATGACAGGGGAAAATCCGTTCAGGCCACAACAAGGGTTCCCTTTGAAGGCCGGGATCGTCTGGTGGGGCTTCAGGCCACCCGCTGGATGCAACAGGCGGGACAGGCCGCAGAGTTCCGTGTGGTGGTGGTGGATCCCGACGGCACTCCCCTTGCCGGTGTTCCCGTACACTTCAAGGCAGAACGTCAGGAGGTTTCCCTGGTACGGGCCAAAGGTGCCGGAAACGCCTATACCCCCCGTTACACGGTTCAGTGGAAAGAGGTGGCCGCCACCCGTCTGCAATCTGAAACCAGGCCTGTGGATGGGGTCTTCACACCGGACACGCCAGGACTCTGGCGGGTTGTGGCAAGTATTCAGGACAGGGCAGGCCGGGAACACCAGACCCGCCTGAGCGTGTGGGTGGCCGGTTCAGGCCCCGTACTCTGGGAAAGCGGGGATGACCTGAGGCTGGAGCTCATCCCGGAAAAAGAAACCCTGAGCGTGGGCGAAACGGCCCGCATCCTGGTCAAAAATCCCTTTCCCGGTGCCCAGGCCCTCATCACGGTGGAGCGTTACGGCATCCTGCATCATGAGGTTCGTACCCTGGAAGATGCCGCCCAGCTCCTTGAAATTCCCATGGACGCTGCCACCCTTCCCGGATGCTATGTCTCCGTTTCCCTGCTTGCCCCCAGGGTGAAGGATCTCCCCCTTTCCGAAGAAGGGCCGGATCTCGGTAAACCCGTATCCCGAAGCGGTTATCTCCACCTCACCGTCACGGCTCCGGAACAGCGTATTCCCGTAAGCGTCCAGCCGGAAAAGGAAAATTACAAACCCGGAGAAACCGTTTCCCTGACGCTCTCTTTGCCGGAAAATTTCTCCGAACCAACGGAGTTCTGCGTTGCCGTGCTGGACAGTGCCATCTTTGATCTGCTGCCCGAAGGCCGGAAACTCTTTGATCCCCACACCGGCCTCTACAGTCCCGTAACAGCCATGGATGTGGAAACCTTCACCCTTCTCACCCGCCTTCTCGGTATGCAGCGTCTGGACGCCAAGGGCGCAAGTCCCGCAGGAGACGGCGGCGGGCTGCGTCTCAGGGAAAACTTCCGGGGGGTGGCTTACTGGAACCCCTCCCTTCTGCCCGATGCCGCAGGAAAGGCCAGCTTTTCCTTTGTCGCGCCGGACAACCTCACGGGCTGGGAGGTGCTGGTCATGGCCGCAACGGCAGGGGAACGCATGGGCACAGGCCATGCCCTGCTCCGGGTGAACCGCCCCACGGAAATCCGGCCCCTGATGCCCCATTTCCTGAGAAAGGGAGACCAGCTCCAGGCGGCCTTTTCCGTCTTTAACCGCACGGAACAGATCCGGGATCTCGATATTCTCGCCACGATCCACAACACACAAGAGAGTCTGCTGGAGTCCCTTACGGTTCAGAGCCGTCTGGCTCCCTGGGAACGTCGTACCTTCACCCTGCCCGTCCACGGGAAAGATCCGGGGATGCTGCGCATGGAAGTGCGTGCTCAGGATGCACTGGACGGGGACGCCCTGGCCCATGAGCTGGAAGTTGTGGAAGACCTTTTCCATGAAACCCAGGCCTTTTCCGGAGTTGCCCGGAAAACACTCACTCCCATCAAAATTCAGATCCCGGAAGAGGCCAGACCCGATACCGGCGGCCTGGGTATCCGCCTTTCGCCCAGCCGGATTTCCGCTGCGGAAGAGCCCCTCATCTTTCTGAGGGATTATCCCTATACCTGCTGGGAACAGCTGCTTTCACGGGCCATGGGGGCAGTGCTCTATCTCTCCATGATGGATTTTCTTCCCGATGAGGTGCACTGGAAGGATGCGGAAAAACTGCCTGCGGAAATTCTGGCCCAGGCTGCCCGCTTTCAGACTCCAGGCGGAGGAATGGCCTATTATCCCTCAGCCGGAGGCGGGGAAAATCCCTTCCTTTCCGCCTTTACCTCTCTGATCTTCCTGAAGCTTTCGGAGTTTGGCTTCATCGCCGATCCTGAGGTCACGAGAAAGCTTGACGCTTATCTGGATACCCTTCTGCGCAAGGATCTCACGGCTTCCCCCCTCGTCAACCGGACAGCCCGGATCCTGACCCTGCTTGCCCGTGCAGGCGATGCAGACAAAGATCCCCAGATTTTTGAACGCCTGAGACCCGATGTCGCAGAGGACGGGCTCTTTGCCACAGCCCTCTACCTTGAAGCCGCCGCCAGAAATGATCTGCCCTATGCCGACCTTGCCCCCCTGGTGGATGCCCTTCTGGCCCGCACCCACAGAAACACCACAGGGCTTGCGGCCCAGGATGAGAAAAGCCTTGCCCATCCCTGGCTCATGGCCTCCGACACCCGCACCCAGGCGGCGGTGCTTCTCGCCATGATCCGGCTCAGCGAACTCTCCGATGCCCCGGAGGACTTAAAAAACTATCCTCCCCTTCTTCTGGCGGAACTTCTGGAAAAACAGGGCAAAGCCGCCCGCTGGGAAAGTACCCAGGACAACCTCTTTGCCGCCATGGCCACCCTGGAATATGCCCTGAGCTACGAAAATGAAGAGGTTCACCTGGATGTGAATCTGAAGGGTTCCACTGAACTTGAGGGTCAGGCACAGTTCCGGGATATCCGGGATGCGGCCCTGCGCTTCACCCGGCCCATGAACGAAAGGGATCCGGGGCGGCTTCAGGAGCTGACCCTTGAAAAGGACGGGGAGGGTTCCCTGTATTACACGGCTGCGGTACGTTTCATGCCGGAAGGAAAAAAAGAACCTTCAGACAATGGGCTGCATGTACGGCTCCGGGTTCTCAGCGTCAACGACACCCCCGTCACGGGAGATGACCTGCCCCCCCTTTCCAGGGGTGACCGTATCCGGCTTGCCTGTGACATCAGCAGCACCCAGGATCTGCATTTCATCATGGCGGAAATCCCCCTGCCCGCAGGTCTGGAGGCCGTGAATCCCCATCTGGCCACAAGCCTGTCCACAGAGGAGAAACCGGAACCGGAACTGCCGGAAAATATCCGCAATGGAAGCCCATGGCCCTTCTATCATCAGGAAATGGGACAGAAGGCCGTACGCTTTTTTACCGAAACCCTGCCCAGCGGGAACTGGCGTCTCAGCTTTACGGCCCAGGCCATCGCCGAAGGACATTTCCAGATGCCGGCCGCCCATGCCCAAGCCCTGTACAGACCCGAAATCTGGGGCCGCCACCGGGATGGAGAACTGCACATCGGATCTTGGGACAAAAAAACGGATGCCCTTCACTCCCGAACCGAACCCTGACATGGAAAGCCGGACGCTTTTCCTTTACACTGGCCTGCCTGTCCTGTGCGGCCTTTGTCTTCTCTTTTTCAGCCTCTGGATTCTGCCGGGACTGCGGCCTTTGCCCCACAGCCTGGATCCCGGCCTTCCAGGAGAACGCATCCGGCTTACGGATCGCCATGGCACGCTTCTCAGTCTCACACGGGAAGAACCTTTCAACACCAGCGATCTTGCGGAGCTGGATGCCATTCCCCTGCTGCTCCGTCAGGCCCTTGTGCTGGCGGAAGACCAGCGCTTCTTCAGCCACAGCGGGACGGACTGGCTGGCC
The DNA here is from genome assembly GCF_059569355.1 of Desulfobotulus sapovorans DSM 2055. Lineage (NCBI taxonomy): Bacteria > Pseudomonadati > Thermodesulfobacteriota > Desulfobacteria > Desulfobacterales > Desulfobacteraceae > Desulfobotulus > Desulfobotulus sapovorans. The sequence continues at coordinate 50,142 of NZ_JCANVJ010000019.1, forward strand.
GTCAGCCACGCCCTTTTCCAGAACCTGAGGGCAGGCCGCAGCATCCGGGGTGCCAGCAGCATCACAGAACAGGTGATTCGCATCCTGCACCCGAGGCCGAGAACCCTGCGTTCCCGCATCCTCGAAAGTCTGGAAGCCCGTCTTCTGGAAAAAAAAGTCTCCAAGGCGGAAATCCTCGCCTTTTACCTCAATCAGGTACCCTACCCGGATCGCTGTCGGGGTGTGGTACAGGCGGCAAGGACGCTCTTTGACCGGGATCTTGCCACACTGGGTGCCAACGAGATACTCACCCTGGCCATTCTGCCGAGAGCGCCCCAGGCCCTGCATCCGGAAAACCACCCGGAACGGCTTGCCCTCCGGCTGCAAGGTCTGGCACTTCGCATGAAGGAAGCGGGCCTGCTGGAAGAAAGGGCCTTTCGCCTGGCTACTCAGGTTCCCGCAGTCCGCAGGGCGGAACTGGCCGTGGAAGCCCCCTTTTTTGTCCGCTTTGTCCGGGAGAATCTTCAGGACGTTTCCGATTCCCGGTCTTTTTTGCTGAAAACAGGTCTGAAAACAAGTCTGGACGGCCCTCTCCAGAACAGGATACAATCCCTTCTCGACAGCCGGGTTTCTCTGTTACAGCAGGAACGGGTGCTCAACGGAGCCGTTCTGGTCATTGCCCATGAAACGGGAGAAATCCGGGCCTGGGCCGTCGCCGGCAATGGGGACAGCCGATCCGGAGGCCGCATCAATGCCGTTCTGACACCCAGACAGCCGGGCTCCACCCTCAAACCCTTTGCCTACGCCATGGCCCTGGAGAAGGGCTGGACAGCGGCAAGCCCCATCGCCGACACACCCATCAGCACAGCCGTTGGCAGGGGACTGCACGATTACCAGAACTATTCCCGCAATGCCTATGGTCTTTTGCCCCTGCGGGATGCCCTGGCCAACTCCCTCAACCTGGCCGCTGTCCGCACCGTGCGCCATGTGGGCATCGCCCCCTTTCTCACCACCTTAAGGACATGCGGCCTCTCCTCCCTGAACCGCAACCCGGATTTTTACGGAGACGGCCTTGTTCTCGGCAATGGTGAGGTTTCCCTGAAGGAGCTGACCGAAGCTTATAGCGTACTGGCCAGCGATGGGGTGAAACGGCCCCTGCGTTTTCTTGCGAACGAAAAGACGGTTTTACGGGAAGCTCGGATTTTTGAGCCGGATACGACCCGTCTCATCGCTCTCATCCTCTCGGATCCCGAAGCCAGAAGGCGGGAGTTCGGCCCCCTGCTTTCCTTTCCCGTGCAGACAGCCATCAAAACGGGCACCAGCTCCGACCACCGGGATACCTGGGCTTTGGGTTTTGACCACAGCCATACGGTGGGCATCTGGATGGGCAACCTGGATCGCAGCCCCACGGAAGGTCTGGCCGGTGCTTCCGGCCCTGTCCCCCTGCTCCGGGCCATCTTTGCAGAACTGAACCGCCAGCAGCCGGGCCATGCCCTGCCCCTGCCCCGCCATCTCGTACAGCAGGACATCTGCATCCGGGAAAACAGGGAGGGCGGCTGCACAGGCTTTCGCAGCGAATGGCTGCCTCCGGGTACCGCCTCCACAGCCCGCTTTCTGGCAGTGGAGGAAGAAAGTGCCATCCGTCTTGTCCGGCCCCCGGACGGTCTGCTGCTTGCCATGGATCCAAGAATTCCTGCGGAACGCCAGCGCCTGGGGCTTGCGGTGGAAGGAGTTCAGGAAGCCGCCCGTTATGTATGGCACATCAACGACACCCTTCTCGGTGAGACCCTTGAACCGGAAATTTTCTGGACGCTGCATCCCGGAACCCATGACATCCGGGTGGACATTCTCCGGGAAAACAAGGAAAAAATCACGCGCAGGGCAGGCATCCGGATTCTTTGAGTGACATGAGCCCTCAACAGAAAGGACATTCTCCCATGCAAAAAACCATGCACCTCTGCTGTATTGCCCTCATATCGTTCTGCCTTGCGGCCTGCGATCCGCCCCCCATCCGGGTGGGATTTTCCGGAACCCTCATGGGTTCCTATGCGGATCTCGGAGTCCATGGCCGCAATGGAACCCAGCTCGCCCTGGAAGAGATCAACGGGATGGGGGGGATCGGGGGACGGCGTCTGGAACTGCTGGTCAAGGATGACAAAGGAACCCCGGAAGGTGCCCTTCAGGCGGACAGGGAACTGATTCAGGCCGGGGTGGTGGCCATCATCGGCCACATGACCAGCACCCAGACCCTGGCGGCCCTGCCCCTCATCAATGAAGCGGGCGTGGTGCTGCTCAGTCCCACCACATCCAGCCCTGAACTGAGTGGCCTGAAAGACTTTTTCTTCCGCGTCCAGCCCGCAGCGGATGGCCCGGCACGGGCCCTTGCCCGCTATGCCGTTCAGGAAAAGAAATTCAAACGCCTGGGAACGGTACGGGATCTGAACAACAGGGGCTATACCGATCCCTTTCATACCTTTTTTGTCCGGGAGCTTGAGGCTCAGGGCGGCACCCTTGTCATGGAACAGACCCTCACAAGCCCGGATGCGACGGACTGGCAGGCTCTGGGGGCTGAGATCGCAAAGACAAAAATCGACGCTCTCCTTGTCATTCTCTCCGCAAGGGATGCGGCGACCCTGGCCCAGACCCTCCATGCGGCCAAGATCTCTCTCCCCCTTTTAAGCTCCCACTGGGCCATGACCGAAGACCTGCTCACCGCGGGCGGAAAAACCGTAGAGACCATCATCTTTGCGGCCCACTCCTTCCGTGAGAATCCCAGTCCGCGATACCGTCTTTTCCTGGATCGTTATTTTGAGCGTTTCGGGCATCTGCCCTCCTTTGCAGCGGAATATGCCTTTGACGCCATGCACATCCTGGCCCTGGCTCTGGAGCAGACGGGGGGGAAACAGGAAGGCCTGAAAGAGGCCCTCGTCCGCATCCGGAACTTTCCCGGCCTGCATTATCCCATCAGCCTCAATGCCTTTGGGGATACCCTCAGCCCCGTTCATATTCTGGAGGTTCAGAAGGGGCAGTTTGAACCCGTCCTTCATATGCTGCTGGAGGCCATGCCATGAAAATCCCTTCCCTCAGTCACCTGCTCCACCGCTATCTGATGCTGCGTCTGCTCCTGCCAGCCATCCTCCTGATACTGTCCATCGCTCTCTTTTCGGGCTGGCAGCGCTGGCAGGAGATGCAGCGGGAACAGCAGATCCAGACCCTGGCCATCGCGGAATATGTGGCCACCTATCTGAACACCTCGGCAGAAGTCCTCACCCTTCTGGCAGAAACCGCATCCCTTGCCACCTTCCCTTCCCTCTCCGACGCCTATCTGAAAAAATCCACATCCTTTGAACGTATCCTGCTGCTCACGGATACGGGAAACGTTCTGAAAACCTTTCCCCCCGCAGGTACGCTCAAGGATTATTCCCGTCTCATCACCATGGCCCAGCAGAAAACCAGCACATCGGATCTGCGGATCTCCTCCCCCTATCTGGCGCCCTTAAGCAACCAGATTACGGTCAGCCTGTTCAGCAGGGTTGTGAACCAGCAGATGGTGGTGGGCGAGCTCAACCTCTTCAATCTTCAGAACTTCATCGCAGGACTGGGAAAAACGGAACACAAGGCCCATGTTTTCATCACGGATCGCTATGGCACACTCATCGCCCATCCGGACAGTACCCTGGTGAAACAGCAGACCAATGTCGGCCATCTCCGATCCGTCGGCCTTGCCCTTGGGGGCCACAGGGGCTTTCTGGGAATGGACATCCTTCAGGATGTGCCCCACCTCTTCAGTGCCGCCCCTGTTCTCAACGGAGAATGGATGGTCTTCACGGCCTGGAATGCGAAAGCCCTCTTTTTTTCCATCCTCTTTCTCATGGTTTCCCTGGTACTGCCCCTGAGCCTGCTTCTCATGCTCACCTTCTGGTTTTTAAAACAGAACCTCGACCGGGAAATCTCCCAGCCTCTGGCCCGTTTTGCCCAGACCATGGAAAAAATGGAGCGGGGTGAAATCAACCGCAAGCAAGAGCGGCAGGACAGCATGGAAGAAAGCCCCTTCCATGAACTGGATGTACTCCACCGGGGCTTCAAAGCAATGATGCGGGCCATTTTCGAGCGGGAGCAGGCGTTGCGCATCAGCGAAAAACGTTTCCGGAACCTTGCCGAAGCCCTTCCGGAAAGTGTTTTTGAGATTGATCTGGACTGTGTGATCACCTACGCCAATCCCAATACGCTGGAGCGTTTCGGCTATAGCCGCACGGATATCCGTTCCGGACTCAAACTGATGGACTTTGCCATTAAGGAAGACAAAAATCTTATTTTTGACCATGCCCTGAAGGTCTTCCGCAACGAGGTGGCAGGCTCCCTCGAATTTGAAGCCCTGCGAAAAAATCAGCTCACCTTTCCTGCACAGATGCACACCTCAGCCATCCTGATTGAAAACCGGGTCTGCGGACTTCGGGGGTTCATCATTGACATCACCCAGACCAAAAACAAGCAGGTACAGCGTCTGGAAATGGAACGGCGTCTGCTGCACACCCAGAAACTGGAAAGCCTCGGTCTGCTGGCCGGTGGCATCGCCAACGACTTCAACAATCTTCTGGCCGTGATTCAGGGAAACCTGGAACTGGCCATGGATACTATTCCTGACAAGCACTCCGTTCCCTACACCCGCATGGGGCAGGCGAATGTGGCCGTCCAGCGGGCCACGGATCTCACCCGGAAAATCCTGGCCTATTCCGGAAAAGGGCAGCTCATGGCCCAACCCATCAACATCAATCACTTTATTGATGAAAATCAGAGCCTGCTCCAATCCCTGACCAGCAAAACGGTCACCATGAACCTGGATCTCACCGAAGAAAATCTGAGCATCATGGCCGACCCCGGTCAGTTACAACAGGTATTGATCAACCTTGTGGCCAATGCCTCCGAAGCCATGGAAAAAAAAGCGGGAACCCTTTCCATCACAACGGGAAAGCGTTTCTGCGATGCCGCTTTCCTCAGCCGGAGCCGTCTTCTCGAAAAACCGCGAGCCGGTCATTTTGTCCACATTACTGTCTCGGATACGGGTTCCGGCATGGATGAAAAAAATCTGGAACGGATCTTCGAACCTTTTTTTTCCACCCGGCTTACGGGTCGTGGGCTGGGACTGGCTGCCGTACTGGGGATTGTACACAGCCACGGCGGAGCCATCATGGTAAAAAGCCGTCCCGGTGAAGGAAGCTGTTTTCAGGTCTTTCTGCCGGCGCTGGAAGCCCCCGACACCTACGAGGAAGAAACAAACCGCCTCCCTGCCCCTCCCGTTCTTCCCGTAAACAGAACCCAAAACGGTATCATCCTTGTGGTGGATGATGAAAAAATGGTGCGATCCCTCTGTGTTGAAATTATGAAACTTCTGGATTTTTCCACCCTGGAAGCCGCCGATGGCGAAGAAGGCCTGCTGCTCTTCAGGGAGAACAGTGACACCATCCTCTGCGTCATCATGGATCTCACCATGCCGAGAATGGACGGACTCACCGCACTGCACGCCATGCGCCGCATCCGGCCCGACGTGAAGGTCATCCTGTGCAGCGGATACAACAGTGACGATGCCGTACTGCAACTGACGGACAAATCTCCCACACGCTTCCTCAAAAAACCCTTTTCCATTACGGATCTACAGGCAGCTCTCACGGATATCCTGGCACTCCCTTCCGCCTGATTTCTCTCCCCTCAAAAAAAATCCCCGGAAAATCCACGGCCCTTTCCCAGACTGGGAAAAAACGGAAGATTTCCGGGGAGATCCTGCGTTACCCCATCGTCCCCAGACTGGAATATGGGAACGATGGCACACTTCATCCATGGAACAGCATAGGCTGCCTTACCTTGGGGCAAGGGCTTTCTCAAGACGCGCCGTCACCTCCGGCCAGTTCACCACATGCCAGAAGGCATCAATATATTGGCTTCTCTGGTTCTGATACTGGAGGTAGTAGGCATGTTCCCAGACATCCAGGCCCAGAATGGGGATACCGGTTTTTTCCACATCCGCCATCAGAGGATTGTCCTGATTGGGGGTGGACGTCACAAACAGGGAACCATCCTTTGCCACACAAAGCCAGGCCCATCCGCTGCCAAAACGGGAAAGGGCCGCCTGATTGAAAATTTCCTGAAATTTCTCAAAAGATCCAAAATCCGTTTTCAGCTTCTCCGCAAGCAGCCCCTGGGGAAGTCCCCCGCCCTGCGGTGACAGCACCGTCCAGAAGAGGGTATGGTTGTAATGCCCGCCCGCATTGTTGCGTACCGCAGCCGGGAGCCTGTCCGCACCGGCCAGGATATCTTCCAGACTTTTCCCGGCATAGGAAGTTCCCTTCACCGCCTCCACCAGCTTGTTGAAATAGCCCCTGTGATGGCGCTCGTAGTGCACCTCCATAGTCTGGGCATCAATATACGGCTCCAGCGCATCATAGGCATAGGGCAAAGGATCAAAACTCAGCTCCGATGGTACTTCCCGTGAGCAGGAAAAAAGACACAGCACAGCAGCCAGCATCAAAACAACTCCGATTCTCATTTTCATCTTCCTCCTCCAGGCCTTTTTCAGGCCTTCCGTTGATAAGGATACCCGACCTCCCCCATGCAGGATCACTTTTTCCGGGGTACGCGCCACCTGCACCTTGCACACTATCAGAAGATCAACCTATATTCAGCGGAAAATTATGACACCCTGAAAATCCAGACGCTGTCATCCCCACAATTTTCCCAAAGACCTGCGGCCCGGCATCCGCCATCGGTCAAGGAGACCCCATGAACCAGCTTGAACGTATCTATCGCATTGACAGCCTGCTTCAGAGCGGAAAAACCATTCCCCTTTCCCGCATGGAAAAGGAAACGGAAAAATCTCCGGCAACTCTCAAACGGGACATCCAGTACATGCGGGATTTTTTCGAGGCCCCCATCCTCTACGATAAAGCAGCCCGAGGCTACCGCTACGATCCGGAAGCAGACTCCTTTTCCCTGCCCGGATTCTGGCTCAGTCAGACCGAGCTGTACGCCCTGCGCCTCCTTCAGGAAGTAACGGACACCGAGGAAAAGGCCGCCATGGCCCCCTTTCTCGTGCCTGTCCGGGAAAAACTGGACAAGGCCCTTGCAAAGCTTGGCCATGATCCCGCCCTCATCGCAAAGCGCATCCAGGTTATGCCCGTGTACCAGCGCCGTCTTGAAAGAGCGGTTTTCGCCGCCGTGTGCAGGGCCCTTCTCCATGGCCGGGTTCTCGATATCCGCTACCACGCACGGGGAGACGACAAAACCGAAACCCGCCGCATCCACCCCCAGAAACTCGTGCAGTACCAGATCAACTGGTATCTCGTGGCCTTCTGCGAACTACGAAAAGAGCTGCGCACCTTTTCCATGGATCGTATCTCCATCATGGGAATACCGGATCTTCCGGCGGACATCCTTGATCCCAGAAAAATAAAGGAGCACACGGAAAGCGGCTTCGGTATTTTCGCAGGCAAAGCGGAAAACACAGCCTTTCTGCGCTTTTACCAGCCCAATGCCCGCTGGGTGAAGGACGAAATCTGGCACAAAAACCAGATGACCCGCTGGGACGGAGACACCCTGATCTTAAGCCTGCCCTACAACAGCGCCACGGAACTTGTGCGGGAGATTCTGCGCCACGGGCCGGGGGTAAAGGTGGAAGGCCCGGAAAGCCTGAAAATGGAGGTGGTGGCAGCCTTGAAAAAAAGTCTGGAAAATTATGGGGGTGCATCATCCTGTGATGCAGTGGGTGTGGTATGAAGTGTTTTCAAAGGTCGTAAATACAGACTGAAAAAGGAGATTCCATGTTCTACGCGCACTCTCTCGCTGATCTTCCAAAAGAATCCTGGCAGACTCTGGATGACCACCTGACGGGCGTTGCCCTCATGGCCCGTGAATTTGCGGACAGCTTTAAAGCCGGAGACTGGGGCCATACTTCAGGCATGGGCCATGATCTTGGAAAATATCAGCCGCCTTTTCAGAAAAGGCTCGAAGGCTCAAAAGAAGCTGTGGATCACAGTGGCCCCGGAGCCAGATGGATACATGAAACCATCAAAGGATACGGCAAACTCATCGCCTATACCATCCTGGGACACCACGGCGGGATGCCGGACGGTATCTCCGGAACGCACAGGGATCTTGAGGAAAGGCTCAAAACCGCAGCCGACATCCGGCCCTGTCTGCCCCAAACGCCCCAGCTTCCCGCTCTTAAACCCCCCATCCGGATTCAGAATGGATTTCAAGCGGCTTTTTTTACCCGTATGCTTTTTTCCTGCCTCGTAGATGCGGATTTTCTGGACACGGAACGCTTTTTAAATCCAGAAAAATTCCATGCCCGTTCCGGGACACCTCCCCTTAGGGATCTGGAACATGCCCTTACCCGGCACATGCAGGGGTTTCAGGCCAATTCTCCCATCAATGAAAAGCGGACTGAAATTCTTAAAGCCTGCCTTGAGGCCGCCAATAAGCCTCCTGGACTCTTTTCTCTCACTGTGCCCACGGGAGGCGGGAAGACACTGGCTTCCATGGCCTTTGCCCTGAAACATGCAGGACTGAATCAGCTCAAACGCATTATTTATGTCATCCCCTTTACCAGCATCATTGAGCAGAACGCCGACGTGTTCAGGGATGTTCTGGGTGAAAAGGCAATCATTGAGCATCACAGCAACTTTGCACCAGACCCGGAAGAAGAGGATGCCCAGCATCTGCTGGCCCACAGGCTTGCATCGGAAAACTGGGATGCGCCTGTCATCGTCACCACCAACGTCCAGTTTTTTGAATCCCTCTTTGCCAACAAACCTTCCCGATGCCGCAAACTCCACAACATTGCAGGCAGTGTGATCATTCTGGATGAGGCCCAGATGCTTCCACCAGCCTACCTTGAACCCTGTCTTGCCGCTTTAAAAGAACTCACGGAAAACTACAGGGCCTCCGTTGTCTTGTGTACCGCCACCCAGCCTGCCTTAGAAAAAGGCCCCCACTTTGAAAAAGGTCTGAATCCAGAATACATCCGGGAAATTATCCCCGATCCTTTCCATTTCCATGACGCTTTCCGCAGAACAAAACTCACGCTGCTGGGAGATCAGTCTGATCAGAATATAGCCGATGCCATAACAACAACAGAGCAGGCCTTGTGTATTGTGAACACCCGAAAGCGTGCGGCAGACATCTTTTCCCTCCTTGAAGAAGGGGAAAATCTCTTCCATCTCAGTGCCCGTATGTGTCCGGCACACAGAAAACAGACCCTTCAGGCCATCCGCCGCTGCCTTCACAACAAAGAAGCCTGTCGGGTTGTTGCCACCCAGCTTGTGGAAGCAGGTGTGGATGTCTCCTTTCCCATCGTTTTCCGGGAAATGGCGGGGCTGGATTCCATCTGTCAGGCAGCAGGGCGCTGCAACAGAAACGGAGAAATGGAGGGCCTCGGGCAGATTCAGGTTTTTCGACCCCAGGATGGAAAGAGTCCAAAAATGTTCCGGAGAAACATTGCCGCAGCAGAGTCCGCACTGCGTCAGTTTCCAGACGATCCGTTTTCACCCCAGGCCATGCACCATTATTTTAAGGAAGCCTACTGGCTTTCCCCGACACTTGATGAAAAAGACATCATGCCTTCTTTTGAAGAAGGCCGAAAAAGTTTACTTTTTCCCTTTCGTACAGTGGCGGAAAAATTCCGCCTCATTGAAAACGCCATGCAGCCTGTCCTTGTTCCATGGGATAAAGATGCCCAGAAACTCATTGAGGATCTGACACGCCATCCCCACCCTTCGACCCTTTTACGCAAGCTTCAGGCCTATACCGTTCAGATTTATCCCCATGAATTTCGCCAACTGGGTGAGAAAGGGGGGATCATGATGATCAACGGTACCTATCCGGCCCTGACGGGCCTTGATCCCTGGTACTCAAAAAAACTGGGACTTGTGGTGGATGCAGAAACCAGTCCCGAATCCTTTATTATTTGAGGAACTGACAATATTTGATTTTTTTCCAATACCATTAACCTGCCCCATTGATGGGGCATGGATTGAAACATATGAAGCGATGTCAAACGAGCCTGGCAACAAAAAGTCGCCCCAGCTTTTTTAAACACAGGCTTTGACATCCAAAACTCATAATGAGTATGCATTTTAAAAATTCATATGAAGTGAAGTTAAAAAAAATACAATATAGCCCTTACGATTTCCAACCTGAAAAAAAAGGAGGCCCCATGTCCTATGGCTGTCGCATACGGGTGCAGGGGGATTACGGATGTTTTACACGTCCGGAGATGAAGGCAGAAAGGGTGAGCTATGATGCCATTACCCCCTCTGCTGCCCGCGGCATTCTGGAAGCTGTCTATTGGAAACCTTCCATACGCTGGGAAATTGACCGGATTCATGTTCTGAATCCCATCCGTTTTGACAACATCCGGAGAAATGAAGTCAGCGCAAAGATTCCCACAGGTACGGCAAAAAAAGCCATGAAGGATGGCAGTCCCCTCTTCATGGCCGCCGAGGAAAACCGTCAGCAGAGAGCCGCCCTGGTTCTGAGAAATGTGGACTATATCATTGAGGCCCATTTTGAATTTACCGGAGAAGAAGATACCAACCCCGGAAAACATGCCGATATTTTCAGAAGACGACTGGAAAAGGGCCAGCATTTCCACCAGCCTTATCTGGGATGCCGGGAATTTCCCGCACGGATTCTTCCGGCAGAGGACATCCTGCCCTCCTTTTTTTCCAAGGAACCGGAAAGGGATCTGGGCTGGATGCTGCACGACATCGACTATCCCGACGGCATGACCCCACGGTTTTTCCGGGCGGTCATGAAGCAGGGCATCATCCATGTACCGCCATGGCAATCTGCGGAGGTGCATTCATGATCCTGCAATCCTTAACGTCTTTTTACGACAGGATGGTGCAAGAGCCAGAATCTGACATCCCACTTCCAGGATTTTCAAATCAAGGCATCCATTTTTGTCTTACCCTTTCAAAGGAAGGACAACTGACTGGAGACCCTGTTGATCTTCGTGTCGATGGAAAACCAAGACAGCTGATTGTTCCCCAGGCAGTCAAACGATCTTCCGGAGTAGCTGCCAATTTCTGCTGGGACAACACAACCTACGTGCTGGGTGCCGATGAAAAAAATAAACCGGAACAGGCCAAAGCCCGCTTTGAGGCCTTCAAAACTCTTTTCCACCTGATCACCGATAAAAATGAAGATACAGGAATTAAGGCGCTAAGCCTCTTCCTAGAGACCTGGAATCCAGAAGCAGCGAACTCTTTGCGGTTCTGGGATGAAATGAGCGGTTCCAACCTTGTATTCCGGTTGGAAGGAGATAACCTCTTTCTTCACCAACGCCCCGCCATCATTAAAGCATGGAAAAAGTATCTGGAACAGGATAACGATACAAAATCAGGGTATTGCCTCGTATCTGGGGAAATAGAACCCATCAGCCGCCTGCATCCGGCTATCAAAGGAATCCCAGGAGCGCAGACATCCGGTGCCGCCTTGGTGTCCTTTAATCTCCCCTCCTTCACCTCTTTTGGAAAAGAACAAAATCTCAATGCGCCCATAGGGAACACAGCGACCTTCGCCTACACCACAGCCCTTAATTACCTGCTGGATCGCAGCAACCGGAGAAAGATTCAGATCGGTGATGCCACCACCATCTTCTGGGCCGAAAAGACCTCACCCGTTGAAGACCTCTTTTCTTTTATGGTCGATCCTGACCTCATTCATGACGAAGGCTATCAAAGCCAGAGTACGGAACAGGACAAAAAAGAGCTGGAACAAAAACTCCATGCAGTTCTCAAAGCTACGGCCTCAGGCCACCGCCCCAAAGAGCTGGATCAGGAAGACAATCTCTTTTTCATCCTGGGGCTTTCCCCCAATGCAGCCCGCATTTCCGTCCGTTTTTTCCATGTTGCCACTGTCCGGCAACTGACGGATACCATTGGTCTCCATTACAGACAGATGGAAATTGTCAAACAATACGACAATGAACCAGACTTCATATCACCGAGAAGAATCCTGAAGGCTCTGGCCGTCAGGGAAGATACCAAAAATCTTTCCCCCATTCTTTCCGGCCAGCTCATGCAGGCCATTTTCACAGGCAACTCCTATCCTCGCTCCCTCCTTGCCGCAGTCATGGGACGTATCCGTGCGGAAGGTAAAATCGACCGCATACGCTCAGGTCTGATCAAGGCCATCCTCATGCGCAACCAAAAAATGGAGATTCCCATCATGCTTGATCCGGAAAAAACACAGACAGGATATGTCCTGGGCAGACTCTTTGCCATTCTGGAAAAACTTCAGGAAGAAGCCGTACCCGGTACCAACGCCACCATCCGGGATAAATTTTTCAGCTCTGCATCCGCCACCCCCCAGAGAACCTTTCATGTGTTGCTGAAAAACGCCCAGAACCACCTCTCAAAACTACGGAAAGATCCTTCAAGCACAGGTCTTTCCATCACAAGGGATAAAATGATCACAGACATTGTGGCCATGCTGGATACCTACCCCTCCATCCTCTCCATTGAAGATCAGGGGCTTTTTACCCTTGGCTACTACCACCAGAAAAAAGCATTTTTTACTAAAAAATCAACCCCTGAAACCGTGGAGGTATAAAATGACCGCTCTTCAGAACCGCTATGAATTCGTTCTTTTCTTTGACGTGGAAAACGGCAACCCCAATGGCGATCCCGATGCAGGCAACATGCCCCGCATTGATCCGGAAACCGGCTTTGGCCTTGTAACGGATGTCTGTCTGAAAAGAAAAATCCGGAATTTCATTGAGCTTGCAACTCCGGACATTGAGAAGGAAGAAGGAAAGGCCTATCACATCTATGTGACAGAAAAGGCCGTGCTGAACCGCAATCATTTGCAGGGTTATGAAGCCCTGAAACTCAAACCTGAACCCAAGAAACTGCCAAAAAAAGAAGAAGATGCCCGCAACCTCACCCGCTGGATGTGCAACAACTTCTATGACATCCGGGCCTTTGGAGCCGTCATGACCACAGATGTCAACTGTGGTCAGGTTCGCGGGCCTGTGCAACTGAGTTTCGCCAGAAGTGTGGAACCCATCATGCCCCAGGAAATCAGCATCACCCGCATGGCCGTCACCAATGAAAAGGATCTGGAAAAGGAAAGAACCATGGGTCGCAAATACATTGTGCCCTATGCCCTGTACCGGGTTGAAGGATTCGTTTCTCCCCATCTGGCTTCTGATGAAACCAAAGGGACAGGATTTTCTGAAAAGGATCTGGATCTTCTCTGGCAATCCCTCTGCCAGATGTTCGACCACGACCGCTCTGCGGCACGGGGAAAAATGGCAGCCCGCAAGCTTGTGGTGTTTCGTCATGCTTCCAAGCTTGGCAATGCCCCTGCCCACACCCTCTTTGACCGCATTACCGTCAATCGTTCGGACACATCCGGCCCGGCCCGTTCCTTTTCCCAGTATGCCATTGAGATCAATCAGGAAAATCTCCCGGAAGGCATCCTGATAGAGGAGAAACTGTAACATGCTTGAAGCCGATTTTCTTCCCGTCTCCGGTATGCAGCACATGATCTATTGTCCCCGTCAGTGCGGGCTTATCCATGTGGATCGGGAATGGGAGGAAAATCGCTTCACCGCCGAAGGCCGTGTACTGCATGAGCGGGTAGATGAAGGCGGAGAACAGGAAAAATCCGGAGTACGCCTCTGTTACGCCATGCCGTTGAAAAGCCTTACCCTCGGTCTTTTTGGCGTGGCGGATTGCGTGGAATTTCACAGGAGAGGAAAAGGACTCTGGCAGCCCATACCTGTGGAATACAAACGCGGAAAACCCAAGCTGATTGAGGCGGATCGGGTGCAGCTCTGTGCCCAGGCCATCTGTCTTGAAGAAATGCTGCATACAGAAATACCGGAAGGTTTTCTTTTCTACGCAAGCCCGAGAAGGCGGGAAACCGTTCCTTTTGATGCTGCCCTGAGGGAGCTTACCCGCCAGACGGCCATGGAATACCATGCCATGATGGAAAGCGGCGTACTGCCAAAGGCCAGATACCGGAAAAACCGCTGTGACCGCTGCTCCCTTTTTGACATCTGTCAGCCCAAAGCCAAATCTGCAAAACTCTGGCTGCAAAAACGGCTTTCCGAGGATCTCATATGAAACCTCTGCAAAACATCCTTTATATCACCAAACCGGGGGCCTATCTTTCCAAGGAAAGGGAAACCATCCATATCCGGCTGGAAGAAGGACCGGACATAAAAATTCCCATACACGGAATTTCCGGCATTGTGTGCTTTGGTACAGTGGGCATGAGTCCCTGGCTGATGGGTTTCTGCGCGGAGCGCAATGTGGCAGTAACCTTTCTCACGGATACGGGCCGTTTTCTTGCCAGGGTACATGGCCCCCTGCATGGAAATGTGCTGCTGCGTCGGACGCAGTACCGAACTGCGGATGTGGCGGATCAATCCGGAACCCTTGCTGCGGCCTTTGTGACAGGCAAACTCTACAACTGCCGTCAGGCACTCCTGCGGTGCATCCGGGATCATGGAGAAACCCCTGCCCTCCGTGAAACAGAAAAACTTCTTTCCGGCCGCATACGCACTCTGACTTCCGTAAAGGATTGTGATACGGCCCGTGGCATGGAAGGTGACGCCGCCCGGGCTTATTTCTCGGCCTTCCCGGATCTGATCCGGAAAAGTGACCCGGCCTTTGCCTTTTCAGGCAGAAACCGCAGGCCCCCCAAAGATGCCGTCAACGCTCTCCTTTCCCTGTTCTACACTCTGCTTGTCCATGATGTGAGGAGTGCGCTGGAAACCGTGGGGCTGGATGCCGCCGTAGGCTTTCTTCACAAAGACAGGCCCGGTCGGCCCAGTCTCGCCCTGGACATGATGGAGGAACTTCGTCCTGTTTTCTGTGATCGTCTGACCGTTTCACTGATCAACCGGGAACAGGTCAGGGCCTCCGACTTTCTGACAAATCCTGACACTGGAGCCGTTACCCTGGAAGATGAAGCCAGAAAAAGGGTGCTGGCCACGTGGCAGAAGATGAAGCAGGAAACCCTGACCCACCCCTTTACAGAAGAAGCCATCCCCAAAGGACTTGTTCCCTTCATTCAGGCAAGGCTGCTGGCCCGGCATCTTCGGGGGGATCTGGATGGCTATCCTCCCTTTCTCTGGAGGTGACCCCATGATGGTGCTGGTAAGCTACGATGTGAAAACCGGAGATGCCGCTGGCAGAAGACGTCTCCGTCGTGTGGCAAAAACCCTTGAAGATTACGGGCAGCGTGTCCAGTATTCCGTGTTCGAGTGCTCCGTCGATCCAACCCTCTGGGTAAAACTGAAAAACCTGCTGCTGAAAGAAATCGAACCGATGGAAGACAGCCTCCGCTTTTACTACATGGGAAAGAACTGGAAACCCAGGGTAGAGCATGTCGGAGCCAAACCCAGCCTGGATATGGATGGGCCTCTGATTTTTTAAGATTTGCGAGAGAGTAGCAGTCTGAGATTCTTACAGAAAAAAAAGCTGTACTTCTGAAGAGTTGGGGTGGATATATGAAATCAGGTTCGCGTTACAAAATAAGGCTGTAAAAACAGTGGAAAATGGAAAATCATACAATATGGATTGTACTTTTAAACTGTTGGGAAAGGAGGTTCGCGGACAAACTACCTGAACTTCTTGTTTTAACTTAGGTTTATCGCATTACGGTCGCCCCCCCGCGGGGGCGTGGATTGAAACCCAATAGACGTACTTAATAATCGCCGCAGATAGGCTTGTCGCCCCCCCGCGGGGGCGTGGATTGAAACTTGAAGCAGAAGGCGACGGGCCTGAGTTCTTCAAGTCGCCCCCCCGCGGGGGCGTGGATTGAAACTAATATACAAAGCCCCGTTTCGGCGGGGCATAAAGTCGCCCCCCCGCGGGGGCGTGGATTGAAACAAAATGGCTCATCATAAACAAGCGATTCATGAATGTCGCCCCCCCGCGGGGGCGTGGATTGAAACAAGG
>NZ_JCANVJ010000019.1:67932-70549 GCF_059569355.1 Desulfobotulus sapovorans DSM 2055
GTCGCCCCCCCGCGGGGGCGTGGATTGAAACAATGAGGTCGGAGCGTAATGCCCCGGAAATGGCATCGCCCCCCTGCGGGGATGTGGATTGAAACAGTATTGTCCCCACGTACGTGGATGTGAACCGAGGAATTTGTGGCTGTAAGCGGCTGGTAACACTATGACCCGATGTTCAAGTTTTTCGATTTTTCAAGGGTTCCGCCAAGCAGTAGTCGTATATAACCTATTGATTTTAAAATGGTGCCACACTGGTTCTTCGTTATTTACCATGTAATAAAATCAACGCCTTATAAAAAAACTTGAAGATCGAGTATGACAGATCAGAAATCAAATCGTTCACTGACGGGAGGGGCACATGGCAAGAAAAGTGACACAGGAAGAAATCGAAGAAGCAAAAAGAACCGGCAATTTTGTTGACGGCACACAGGGCCTTAACAGCGACTGGATTCGTGCAGGCCGTCTTATAGCAAAGGCCGAGGCTGGCGACAAAGAGGCCGCCAGGAAGCTTGAAGAAATGAAGAATATCATGATGGTGCCTGAAGATACACTTTGACAGAAACGTCAGATTTTCAAGAATATCCAGGCGGTGCCTGTGGCTGAGTCAGGTTTCCCTGCCCCAGTACAAAAAGTGAGAGCACCTACGCAACAAGGTGTCAGCCCCCCTTTTACAAAACTGTCCGCCCTCCGGAAAGGGAAGCTGATCTGGGAATGCTGACGCAGTGAGGGGATCGCCGGATGACGATCCCCCCACTGTTCGGTGGCACCTACACGAGTTCGCCGTGCGGCACACCCGGTGCCGGTCGATGGGGGCGACTCCCCTGCGGCACCTTCGGTACATGAACTATACGACCCGAAGCGGATTGAAGCAAGAATGCAGGAGAGCCTTTGTCCCCACGCACGTGGGGGTGAACCGATGCTCACCCGCCACACCGCAGTCTGGAATTGTTCCCATGCACGAGGAATAAAGCGTAACCTTCAACTGTAACAAAGACTCGAAAAGCAGTCTGGCGAGTTGAGAGTATTTTCAGGTGATCCAGGTGAGGAAATGGTTGTCCTCCCTTGCTGTATTCTGAGCCGTGACAACTGGAAAGTCGCTCTGGCCAGTTGGACTTCCGGCCTTGCGTCGGCAGCCCTATGCGGGAGGTGAGCGTCCCGCCACGGCTTTCACAATTTCTGATGTCCGTAAAAAACGGATTACCACCTTATTTCAGCTATCGTTCCCATAATCCAACGTAGAAACGATGAATTTCATGGGTAAAAATAAATCTTATCCCGTAGTGCCGTCGCTTACCTCAACCCACCTGGAAAAACGGGGGCATACCTTCACCGGGGTGGCTCTTCTCCGGCAGCAGAGGTGCTACGGATCCAGCTTTCCGACCTGTAGAATGAAATTTGGAAAACGGCATCAGAGGTTTTGCTTGCAGAATCAGGATTCCTCCAGCAGGATTCATCCCATGAAATCATATTTTGACGCCAATAGCCGTTTCATGTGAAAAAACCCAGGGAGGAACAGGACAGCAGGCCATATCTGAACGCACGACCCTGCCACCATAGATCCTACGAAACCCTTCAGGAATTTCAATGATACCATTCCGCGACCCTTTGTCTTTGATCTGAAAGAAACCACAAAAAGCATATGCTCCGCCTGAAGGAGAAAAAAATGCAATACCCCTATGGCATCTCGGATTTTGAAGACATCATACGCAATGGTTATTTTTACTGTGACCGGACAGACAGAATCCCCGTTCTCGAAAGATCAAAATCCCAGCTTTTCATAAGGCCGAGGCGCTTTGGCAAAAGTCTTCTTCTCTCCATGCTGGCAAGCTATTATGACGTTGCCAGAAAAGAAGATTTTGAAAAGCTTTTCGGCCACCTTGCCATCGGAAAAAATCCAACGGAACGGAGGAATGCCTACTTCATTTTACGCTGGGATTTTTCCTGTGTGGATGCAGCGGGGGATTACCATGAAATACAAAAGTCCCTGTACAACCACATCAATGCCAGAATAGAGAGATTCATCACCTACTATACCTTCAGAGGCTTTGAGCTTCCTGAAATCAAAATCAATCCCGATGATGCCCTGTATTCCATGGAGCGCCTGCTTTCCGCCGCAGAGGTTGCGGGATACCCTGTTTTTCTTCTCATTGATGAATACGACAACTTCGCCAACACCATCCTCATGTCTCCTGCGGGCAAAAAAGAGGATTATGAGAAGCTTGTCCGGGAAGAAGGGATTTTACGCACCCTTTTCAAAGCGGTGAAGGCCCTGACCTCCAGCACCATGTTCGACCGGGTGTTCATCACAGGGGTTTCTCCCGTTGTTCTGAGTGATATTACAAGCGGGTACAATGTGGCCGAAAGTATTTATTCTGAAGCGGCTGTCAATGATCTCTGCGGGTTCAGGGAAAAAGAAGTAAAGGCTGAGATTGAGAAAATTGCCGCAGCCAGAAACCTTGGGGATGCGGAGATTGAGGACGCCCTCCATACCATGAGAAGTTTTTACAACGGCTACCTTTTTTCCATAGAAGCAGATGAATTTATTTATAATCCGACCATGTGTCTTTATTTTTTCAAGCAGTTTGCAGATAAGGGAAGATATCCAAAGGAAATGCTGGAT
>NZ_JCANVJ010000020.1:0-64155 GCF_059569355.1 Desulfobotulus sapovorans DSM 2055
AGAAAAATCACTCATATAAAATAAGTAGTGACCATGATTTGTGCTAAACCCTTGCCAGGCGGGTGTTTTTCAAAAAAAATGACAAAGTTGGGTTATGGAGCATCTACCGGGCGGCTACGCGCAAGGAGCCAGAAAAACTCCCAGCCATAACCGAAATTGAAGGGTTAGCCATTATGGTGGACTAAAACCTGATGGTGCAGGTTCTGACAAAAGAGCCTGTACCTTTTTTCCACCTATTTTTCTGCATTCATCCTTAAGCACCGTTACCCTGAACCGGGATAGGTGACTATGACGCTTCACCGTAGCCAAATCATCCAGGCAGTACCACTACCGTATTCATGGTCTGGAACACCAAATACCCAGGCTATTTTTTTTGGTGTTCTTTTGGTGTTCCAAATTTCAGACAACAAAAAAGGCTTACAGCTTTTTGCTGTAAACCCTTGATTTTATGGCGCGCCCGGCACGATTCGAACGTGCGACCTACGGATTCGTAGTCCGGTACTCTATCCAGCTGAGCTACGGGCGCTCAAAACTGAAAGGGTATATAGAGTAAGCATTCCAACTTGTCAAATGAAAAATCTCCGTATACAAGCTTTTTATGGAAGATGAAGACTACATGCGGCTCGCTCTGGATGCTGCGGAAAAGGCTGGACAAATGGATGAAGTTCCGATAGGTGCAGTGATTGTTCAAAAATCCGGTGTGGTTCTGGCCACGGCCTGGAATCGAACCATCAGCAACTGCGATCCCACGGCCCACGCTGAAATTCTTGCCCTCCGGAAGGCAGCGGAGCTTATGAACAATTACAGACTGCCGGGTACAACCTTATATGTGACCATGGAACCCTGTATCATGTGCATGGGAGCCATGATTCATGCACGCATCGCCCGTCTGGTATATGGGGTGAGGGACATGAAATGGGGCGGGGCGGGTTCCCTGTATGACCTGTCTTCTGATCGGCGTTTAAATCACAGCATCGCAGTACAGGCAGGCGTTCTCGAAACCCCCTGCCGGGAAAAAATACAGACTTTTTTTCGTGAAAAACGGAAACTGACAAAGGAAGCCAAAAAAACAGCAGACGTAACCCTGCTGAGCCATTGAAACCATACAAGGTTATACGGAACAGGACTGTGACCTGAAAGGCCTGCTCTTCAGGACAGGGTTCCAAAGCGTCCAGCCAAACCGTATACAAACCCTCTTCGACCGGAGCCGCTTCACCGGCGTTCCGGTTTTTTTCTGGACTTCATTCAGAAAAACAAGGAGTCAGACGTGGGCAATATCGTGATCGTGGGAACCCAGTGGGGAGACGAAGGCAAGGGTAAAATTGTAGACCTTCTCTCCGAACATGCAGACAGCGTGGTACGTTTTCAGGGCGGCAACAATGCCGGACATACCATGGTCGTGGCCGGAGAAAAGTTTGTCAGCCATCTGGTACCCTCCGGCATCCTGCAGGGAAAGACCTGCTATATCGGCAATGGCGTTGTGGTAGATCCCGCCGTGCTGCTGGAAGAAATTGACTATCTTGCAGGCAAGGGAGTGGATATCGGCCCCCACAATCTGCGGATCAGTGAAAAGGCCCATGTTATTTTTCCCTATCACAAAGCCCTTGACCATGCCCGGGAATCCAGTGACGGTAAAAAGAAAATTGGTACCACAGGCCGGGGGATCGGCCCCTGCTACGAAGACAAGGCCTCCCGCCGGGGCATCCGCTTTGTGGAACTGATGGATCCGGAAGTCTTTGCAGAACGCCTTGCGATGAACATTCTGGAAAAAAACCACATGCTCACCTCTTTTTTCCAAACGGAAGGCATCCTCTACGATGCCGTGCACACTGAATATACAGGGTATGCCCAGCGCCTCGCCCCTTACATTTCCAATGCCTCCCTGGAAATCGAAACGACCATGTCCCAGGGACGTTCCGTTCTCTTTGAGGGAGCCCAGGGAACCCACCTGGACATCGATCACGGTACCTACCCCTTTGTCACCTCCTCCAATACAGTCTCCGGCAATGCCTGTGCCGGATCCGGAATCGGGCCGGGCCGTATCACCGATGTTCTGGGAATTGTCAAAGCCTATACCACCCGTGTGGGAGCTGGCCCTTTCCCCACAGAACTCCTTGATGAAACCGGAGATTTTATTCAGGAAAAAGGAGCTGAATTCGGTGCGACCACGGGCAGAAGACGGCGCTGCGGATGGCTGGACATGGTAATCCTGAACAATGCCGTACGCCTGAATGGTCTTACCGGTCTGGTTATCACCAAACTGGACGTTCTGGGAGGCCTGCCAGAATTGAAAATCTGTATCGGCTATTCCCTGGACGGTGACACCATTCCCTATGTTCCCGCCGCACTCAAGGCCCTGGATCGCTGCATACCCGTCTATGAAACCCTCCCCGGCTGGCAGGAAGATATCTCCGGTATTCTGCGCTACGAGGAGCTTCCGGAAACTGCAAGAAAATACCTGGAACGCATTGAAACCTTAAGCGGGGTTCCCATCAGCATGGTCTCCGTAGGCCCGGGGCGTGAAGCCACCATCCTGCGACGCCCCCTTTTCTGACAACCGGGGCTTTTTCCCTGACATCCGATCCAGCTCTTTTCGTTTTCACAACCACAACCCAAAAGGTGGGACACAGGCAAAACGCCCTGTCCCACCTCCCCTCTTGCCCCCCTGTACACTCATGATGCGGAGACGCCCCCCACCCACATCCGATGCAGGACTTCGGGACACTGCCATCCCCCTTGTACCGACAGCACCCAGGTCTCCCTCTGTCCTTATATAAAAGGAACAGGCAGGGTGAAAAAAAATCAGGGGCTTCCTTTAACAGGAAAACCCCCGTTTTTTTCACATCCTCACGCTACTCTACAATCAGACCTTCTTCGAGGCCCCCTCAAGAAAATCCGGCTGGTTCCAGGCAGGTGTCGGATAGCCATAAAAGCCTTTTCCCGTCTTAACACCCAGATTCCCCGCATCCACAAAACGGCGCAGATAGGCCGCATTGGCCTGGGCCTGGGGTGCCTTTGTCACATTGGCCCAGTAATCCGTGATCTTCCATACGGTTTCCAGCCCCACCTGATCCATCATGCCAAAGGGACCAATGGGCATCATCATGACCCCCATCCAGGAGCGATCCACATCCTCAGGGCTGGCCACATCCCGCGCCGCAAGAGTGAGGGCGGAACCGAGAAGGGACATGAACATGGAGTTGAACACATAGCCGGGATTTTCCTTTTTCATCTCAATGGGAATCATACGGATGGCACGTACGAACCCCTGAATAGCGGCAAGCGTTTCCTCTGAGGTTCCCGGATGGGGCATGATATCCACAATACGATCCACCTCAGGATTGTGGAAATGCAAAGCGGCAAAACGATCCGGCCTGCCCGTGGCTTCGGCAAACATGGAGGGCATAAGAGAGGAGGTATTGGTGGTGAAAATGGCATATTCCGGACAAAGACCATTCAGCGTACCAAAAACCCGGCCCTTCAGGGCCGGATCTTCGGGAATGGACTCACTGACAAAATCAACATCCTTTGCAGCCTCCGCCATATCCGTAAAATAGGTGATGCGATCCAGAACCAAAGCCTCCTCCGGAGCCGTGATCACGCCTCTGGAAACGGCCCTGCGAACGATGCGCTCCATGCCTTTTCGGGCATCCTCCAGAATGGCCTCTGAAATGTCATAAATCCGGGTTTCAAAGCCCGCAACCGCCGTCAGCAGTGCGATCTTCCGACCCATGGTGCCGCTCCCAAGAACAAGTACCCTGCGAATCTCCTGCATAATGCCTCCTGTGATGTGGGTGCTCCTCTGATAAATTTTGCTGTATAATCAAAAGGTAAGAGGGCCAAAACTGCTGCCCCCCTTCTTTTTTAAAACCCCGTGCATTCACTGCCACATCGGCCCAAAGACAGCTCTTCTGCAAGAGATAAAAACCGCTGGCCCATGTCCTCTGCCTTTTTCCAGCCCTGACACCCCAGTTTTCAGGACAGGGGAACCAGAAGATCCCGGATGCCATCTCCCTCCACAGCCTCGAGAAAAGCGTCTCCCAGACGACGGCTTTCCGCCACGGCCCGTTTCCAGAAACGCAGCCTTCCGGCATCGTCTCCTTCAAAAAGCTTGAAGTCCTTGCGGTCAGGGATCCGGCCATAGGGCAGGCTGGCCACAAATTCCGGAGAAGGGGCCAGAAGGAGCACATCCGCCAGATCCATGGCCGATGCCCTGCGCTTCGGTTTTTTCTTGTCAAACCATCCGGGCGTCACCTCAGGATAAAAGTGGGGATACAGAACCACTCCCTGATCCAGATTTTCCGGTGGGAGGGGATGGTAATCCACAAGTCCGCCATCCCGGTAAATACCGGAACCCGCTCCCGGTATTGCGGAAATACCGCTCATGAGAAAGGGGATGGAACCTGTCGCCAGAAGGGCCGTACGCAGATTCTCCGGGGTAAAGGCCACGGATTCTGAACCAAATCCGGCCTTTTCCACCAGGGAACGTTCTCTGGCATCATGAAAAACAACCCTCTCAAAACGCCGGATATAAGGATCACGTCCCCGCAGATTCACGGCATAGGCCATACCAAGCCCCCAGGCCAGGGCCAGGGGATTTTCCGAGGCCAATCCTCCCTGACAACGAATCACGGAAAGGTGCAGACGGAAAAGGGGGTGGGAGAGAATTTCCTCCGCAGCCGTTCCGGAAAGGAAGGCATCCACGATACGCAAGGCCTCCCTGTCCACATCTCTGCGGCGTACGGGCTTGCTGTAAAACTGGTGGATGTAGGCATCCGCCAGAAAATCAAAGGCGGCCTGGGCATCCCGTCGTGCCGCAGCGGCCAGTTTCCAGGCTCCGATGCTGGTGCCGAACAGGACAAGGGGAGAAGACCGTCGTGCCAGAAAGGTACCAAACACCGCCGCATCCAGACCATGGATTCCCAGCCATTTGGCCGCACCCGAAGCCCCCAGCACCAGCCGTACATCTTCAGGCCGAAGACCCTGTTCCCGAATACGTGCATAGGCCCTGGGGCCTGCCAAAAAAAGAAGGGGTTGTTTCATACCCGCCTCCAGAGCATCTCGTTTTGAAATTCCACTATGAAAACCGGAATGGCAAGGCGGAACCGGATGGATCCGCCCTCATAAAAAAAACACACGGGCAGGCCATGGACAGTGTCCTGAAGAGAAGAAAACTTAAAGGACAGGGGCTGTTTAAGGGATCTCCGTTCCAGCACTGGCAACCCCTCCTTCGTACAGGGCAAAGGTTTCCGGAGTGGCTCCCAGGATGGCCAGTGCTGCCCGGATCATGGCCCGCCTGTGTGCTTCCTCCCCATCATCAAAATGATGGCGGAAATAATGGGAGCCTTCACTCAAGGACAAAAGCGCGGACACGGCAGCTGGGATGTCCGGAGTATGGAGCACACCGGACGCCGCAGCCGCAGCCACCTCCCGCTCCAGAAACCGCCGGTAACGCTGGTACAGGTGGTGTACCTGCGCGGCCACCCCTTCGTTGCGCTGACCAATGGCCAGAAAGGAATAGACCACCGAAAGATCCACAGCCTCATACCAGGCAGGTCCCCAGATGGTAGAGAGAATACACAGAAGGCGTGAACCCGCCGCCCCCTCTCTGGGAAGACTGCCGATGAGCCTCCTGTAGACCTCCAGCACCCGATCCACCAAATCCATAAGCATCTGCTCTTTGGTGCCAAAATAATGAATCACCAGGCTGGGATGAATACCCGCCCGCACTGCCACCTGGGCAAGGGAGGCCTTTTCAATGCCTTCCTCCCGGATGGCCTCATAAAAGGCATCCAGAATTGCCGGTTTTCGTTCCTGGGCATTCTGTCGTTTACGCAAGTCTGCCACCTCCTTTTAATTGAATGAATGTTTAATAAAAATTCCTCCGCTCCGCAAGAAAAAAAATATGGCTCTGACGATAAAAGGAAACACCCTGCATGAGGGGTGTTTCCCTTTGTATCCGGATCCGCATCCGGATTCCAGAAAAACCGGATACGGATCCATCCTTGATCCATGTCTGCAAAACTTTCTGGCCGGAACTCGCAGAACCGTTCAGCGGATATCCCGGAAGTACTCCTGAGTATACCGTACCACCACAGGTGTCAGAATGAGAAGGGCAATCAGGTTGGGGAAAGCCATCAGACCATTGAAGACATCGGCAAGCCCCCAGACCAGTTCCAGTTTAAGCATGGCACCAACAGCCACAAACACCACGTACAAAATACGGTAGGGCAGAACAGCCTTGATTCCCAAAAGGTATTCTATGGATTTTTCTCCGTAATAGCACCAGCCCAGCATGGTGGAATAGGCAAAGAGAATAAGACCGATGGTGACAACATAGGAACCCATACCGGGAAGGGCCTGTTCAAAGGCCACTGTGGTAAGGCTGGCACCGGTGGCTCCGGAAGACCAGGCTCCTGTCAGAATCAATACCAGGCCAGTCATGGTGCAGACCACCAGAGTATCAATAAAGGTCTGGGTCATGGAGACCAGAGCCTGGGTCACAGGATGGGCCGTCTGGGCGGCGGCGGCAGCAATGGGAGCACTACCGAGGCCGGATTCATTGGAAAAGACCCCCCGTGCCACCCCCATGCGAATGGTCAGCATGAGAACGGATCCGGCAAATCCTCCTGTGGCGGCTGTGGGAGAAAAGGCATGGGTAAAAATGAGGCCAAAGGCGGCGGGGATTTCCCTGACAAAAAGCAGCAGCACGGCAAGGGAAGCCAGGATATAAAAAACGATCATGACAGGTACCAGGATACTGGTCACCTTACCAATGGTTCGAATCCCCCCCAAAACTACCGTACCCACCAGCACCATCAGAATGAGACCCGTTGCCCAGACCGGAACACCGAAGGTGGACTGTACCGCATCGGCCACAGAGTTGGACTGTACCATGTTGCCGATACCAAAAGCCGCCACACTGGCAAAAAACGCAAAAAGCACGGCCATCCATTTCCAGCCCACACCTTTGGCAATATAGTACATGGGACCGCCGAGCATCTCCCCCTTTTCATCCTTTTCCCGGTAGGCCACAGCCAGAACGGCCTCTGCGTATTTTGTGGCCATACCGAGAATCCCCGTGACCCACATCCAGAAAAGGGCGCCTGGCCCGCCAATGGCAATGGCTGTGGCCACTCCGGCAATGTTACCCGTTCCCACAGTGGCGGAAAGCGCCGTCATCAAGGCCTGGAAGTGGGATATATCCCCTTCTTCATCACCGTCCTCCTTGCGTTTCACCAGAGCCAGGTACAATGAATGCGCCAGGGCCGAAACCTGAATCCCCCGCAATGCCCAGGTCAGCCAGACCCCGGTTCCCACAAGAAGCACCAGGAGGGGTGCTCCCCATACATAGCCTCCCGCCGTATTCACCCATTGTTCCAGATTAGTCAGTATTCCCGTATCCATTTCTAAAGATCCTCCACGACTGTGTTATGGGATTTTAATTTGAAAATGCGCCCAGCTGAATCCCCCCTGGCAAGCCCCAGCAGGCTGAAATGCTCCTGAATACAGGCACGCCGGAATGGTATGGAGCCTCTTCCGTGTCATGACCATTTAAGACATGCCCTGCTTGTCGGCATGTAGCATTCTCTGCATTCTCATCCATACGATGAGTGGGCTATAGGGCAGTTTTTTTTCGTATGCAAGTTTTTTTTATCACAACATTCCTGCGAATACCTGATTTTACTATACAAAAATAACTACCCCACCACAGATTCCGAAAAAACACCTCTCCATTGGCCTCCCCAAAGCTTGACAATTTAAATATATAAAGATATCTAGATATAAAAATTTAAACACATTTATTTAAGGAGAAAACATGCTCGCCACCACCCTCATCGGCTACCCTCGTATTGGCCGGAACCGCGAACTCAAAAAAGCCACAGAAGCCTATTTTCAAGGAAAAGTCCCCCCCGACATCCTTCAGACAGAAGGACTTCGCCTGCGTACCCTGCACTGGGAAAGCCAGCAGACCACAGGCATTCAGACCCTGGTATCCAACGATTTTTCCTTCTGCGATACCCTTCTGGACACAGCCCTCCTCTTCGGACTGATTCCGAAACGTTTTCGGGGACTTCCCCAGGATCCCCTTATCCAGACCTTTGCCATGGCCAGGGGGTATCAGAAAGAAGGATACGCAGCCAAGGCCCTGGCCATGAAAAAATGGTTTACCACCAACTATCATTATATGAGACCGGAAGTGGATGGATCCGGTTCCATCGGTCTTATGGGCCACAAACCCATCACCGAATTCCGGGAAGCCCTGGCGCTGGGCATTAAAACCCGGCCCATGCTTCCTGGTCCCTATACCCTCCTCCAGCTTTCGGATTTCACGGGAGACCTCAGCATTGAAAACGCGGCAACAGCACTTATCCCAGCCTACCGCACCCTGATGGATGCCCTGGCAGCAGCAGGGGCAGACTGGATCCAGCTGGATGAACCCTGCCTCGCCATGGACATGACAAAGGGGGAGCAGGAATGCTTTCAAAGCCTCTACCAGGAGCTGACCCGTAAAACACCTTCACTCAGGATACAGATTCAGACCTTTTTTGGAGACATCCGTGATGCCTACCCCCTGCTGTGCAGCCTGCCCGTCCAGGCCATAGGTCTTGACTTTGTAGACGGTGCCGCCAACCTTGATATTCTTGAAAGCCAGGGATTTCCCGAAGAACCCCTCCTTGTGGCAGGCATTGTGAGCGGACGAAATATCTGGCGTAACAACTATGCCTCTACCCTGAAGCTGCTGCGACGCATCGAAAAAAGCGTTCCAGCATCACGTCTCTGCCTTTCCCCATCCTCATCCCTGCTCCACGTTCCCTATTCCCTGGATAGGGAAAGCCACCTGCCACCGGAAGAAAGGGGGATGCTGGCCTTTGCCATGGAAAAAATGGAAGAGCTGACAGAGCTTGCTCTCCTCTTTAATCAGGAAAAAGCGGAAACCCATCCCCTCTTCCTCCGAAACCGGGAAAGATTTCTCACCGGAGAAGGTATCCGGGGTCGCCTGCGGCCCGAAATCCGAAAAAAAACCAAACTATTTAAAGAGTTAACAGTCAAACGCCATCCCGAAGCCTCCGTTCGCAAGACCTGCCAGCAAAGAAGTCTCCAACTGCCGGACTTTCCCACAACCACCATCGGTTCCTTTCCCCAGACCCCCCAAATCCGGAACACACGCAAAGCCTTCCGGGAAGGCAGACTGGACAGCCACAGCTACACCGCCTTTATCCAGGAAAAAATCCGGGAAACCATCACCCTGCAGGAGTCGCTCGGGCTGGATGTGCTGGCGCATGGGGAATTTGAACGCAACGATATGGTGGAATATTTCGGAGAACAGCTGGAAGGATTCCGTTTCACGCGCCAGGGATGGGTACAGTCCTATGGCACCCGCTGCGTCAAGCCCCCCATCCTCATGGGAGATGTCTGCCGCCCGAGGGCAATGACCACAGAACTCTGGACGTATGCCCAGTCCCTGACCTCGAGGCCCGTGAAGGGGATGCTCACCGGCCCCGTCACCCTCCTGAACTGGTCTTTTGTACGGGAAGATATCGACATGAGAGAATGCCTCATACAGACCGCCCTGGCCATACGGGAGGAAGTACTGGATCTCGAAACCGCAGGCTGCACCGTCATCCAGATCGATGAAGCTGCCTTACGGGAAAAGCTGCCCCTGAGAAAAGAACACTGGCAGGACTACCTGAACCGGGCAGTTCAGGCCTTTCACCTGGCCCACGACGGCGTACGGCCGGAAACCCAGATTCACACCCACATGTGCTACAGTGAATTTGGGGATATCCTCGAAGCCATTGAAGCCCTGGATGCGGATGTCCTCACCATAGAGGCCTCCCGCAGCGCCCTTTCCCTGGCCAGGCAGATACGGGAAAAACCCTATCCCCGGGATATGGGGCCTGGTGTCTATGACATTCATTCCCCCAATATTCCTGAAGCGGAAGAAATTCTGAAGACCCTGAAAATACTCCTGACCTGCATTCCAAAGCATAAGCTCTGGGTCAATCCGGACTGCGGACTTAAAACCCGATCCCCTGAGGAAGCAGAGAAGGCACTGGCTGCCATGATGGAAGCCACCCGTATCCTCCGGGAGGAAATGGGATGACCCTCAGGATCTTCCCTCTTCAACGGCACATCGTTATTTTTTACTTGCCAGATCCGTCAGCATACTCTATATATCCCGATGCCGTTTTGATGGATGGGCCTTACTGAAAAACACGAAAAGAATTTTTCCTGAAGGTCGGGGATGGCACCCCTCCCATAACCACGTGTGTGGTGCGGGTCATCCCCTTCACCTGCCGGTTCCGGATTTCTCCAGACCGGATGCGTGTTTGCCACGCACTTTTTTTATGACCTTCCCTTCAGGAATCTTCATGACTTTTTCTCAATTTGATCTGCACCCCGCCGTACTCGAAGCCCTTGACAGCCAGAACTTCACCACACCAAGCCCCATTCAGAATGCCGCCATTCCCCTGCTGCTGGCCAAAGCCGATCAGGATGCCCTGCTGCTGGCCGCCACAGGAACAGGAAAAACCGCTGCCTACGGTCTTCCCCTCATCCATCATATCCAAAAAGATGGAAAAAATGGCTGCCTCCAGGCCCTGGTCATTGTGCCCACACGGGAACTCTGTATCCAGGTGGGGGATGCCCTGACCGCCTTTACATCCCGGATGCCCGGTTTCCAGGTCTGTATCGCCTATGGCGGTTCCAGTATTGCCCTTCAGGCCCGTGCTCTTTCCAAAAAACCCGCCATTCTGGTGGCCACTCCCGGACGCCTCATCGACCTTATTTCCCGGGGAGATGCCAATATTTCCACGATCCAGCGCCTGGTTCTGGACGAGGGGGATGAGCTTCTGACACCTGGTTTCCTGGAAGATATTCAGAAAATACGAGGGTTTCTGCCCCAGACCCATACCACATGGATGGTTTCCGCCACCCTGCCGGATACCATCAAGGGAGAAGTTTTTTCTCTTCTGAAAAATCCTGCGGTGGTCAGGCCGGAAGACTGCCCCGAAGCCCCCGAACGTCTGGAGCATATCTGTCACTGTATGCGGGAACGGCACCGCTTTCCAGCCCTGATCCGTGTACTTCAGGCCAATCCTGGCGCACGTTCCCTGATTTTCTGCCGTACCCGCAAGGAATCCCAGGAACTGACGGAACGTCTCACCGCCGCAGGTTTCCCTGCGGAAGCCCTGCACGGCGATCTGTCCCAGGCCCAGAGAGAAACTACCGTCAACCGATTCCGCCAGGGCCGTTTTCTGCTGCTTGTGGCCACCAACGTGGCTGCCAGAGGGATTGACCTTCCCGGGCTTCCTCTTGTGATTCACTACCGCCTGCCCGAGGTTTCAGAAACCTATACCCACAGATCCGGCCGTACGGCACGGGCCGGGCACAGCGGCATAGCCGTGGCCCTGATCTCTCCTGAAGAGAGGGGACGCATGGCAGGGATTGCCAGAAGAACAGGACTGGCCTTTCTCCCCACTCCCCTGCCTGGCATCCCTGAAATCCGGGAACGCCAGCTGGCTCATATTGCCGCCAACATCATGGAAAATCTTCCTGCGGACATGGATCAGAGCATCCTTGCGGAAGCCGAAAAACACATGGCATCCTGCTCACGGGAAGATCTTATCCGCGCCCTTCTTGCCGTGCATGCGCCCTCCCTTGCCAGCAGCAACAGCATTCTGGATCAGGAAAAACTGGATGCCCCCATGACACCGGCACGGCCTTTCCAGAAAGGGGCCAGCTCTCCCGCAGGGAGAAATACTCTCTGTCGCTGCTTTGTCAATGCCGGTACCCTGGATGGCCTCACTCCTGCTTCCATGGGCCGCTTCATCGCCAAAACCGCAGGGATTCAGGCTACACGCATCCGTAAAATTGATATGCGCCGGGAATTTTCCTTTGTGGATGTGGATCCGGATACAGCCACCATCCTGAAAAATACGGTTCGGGACATTGCCTTTGGAGGGCGCAGCGTCTCCATTAAGGCCCTGGCACCCCGCAAGCCCAGCCGGGCAGGAAAACACAGCGCCTGATCTTCTCAGCCCTCCCCTTGTCCGCAGGTCTCGGTAAACCAAGACCTGCGGTGTAACAAACTGCTGCCACTGGCAGTCTGGGATGCTGAACCTTAAAAATATGTCGGGCCACCGCAGCAGTCCATGCGGTGGCCCTTTCACCTATAAGCCTTCGACCGCAAGGAGGTAGCATGTCCAAACCAAAATCCAAACCCTCTGAGCTGACCCTGCGCAAGGAAGCCCTGAACAGCCTTCCCCCCAGCGTTCGCAACAGTCTTACACCGGAAGAAACGGAAATTTTCCTCTACAAAAAAAACTGGCCGGAAAGTCTCTGCGAAAAACTCTCGGACTTTCTCTTTCCTCTGGATGCCGATACGCCCTGCCCTGAAGAATAAAAAGGTTCAGGACGCTCCGCTCTCCTTTCCGAGACTGCGGTAGTCCTTGAATTTTGCCAGCACTTCCGCCATGGCGTCTTCACCGAGAATCACCGGATCACCAACCGCCCTGGCCCGAAGATACACACCCGCCACAAACTCAATTTCCTCGGCCACCGCAAAAGCATCCCCAAGGCTTGCCCCCACACTGACCAGCCCATGATTGGCCAGGAGCAGGGCATGCCCATCCCCCATCCCCTTTGCCACATGGCCTGCCAGCTCCGCCGTGCCAAAGGTGGCATAAGGAGCAAGGGGAATTTCTGTTCTGCCTGCATATCCCACCAGATAATGTACCGCAGGCAGAGACCAGCCCAGACAGGCCAGGGTGGTGGCCCATGGGGAATGGGTATGCACCACGGCCTCGATATCCGGTCTGGCTGCGTAGAGAGCCAGATGAAACCCCAGTTCACTGGAAGGCCTGCGTTTTCCCGAAAGCCGCTCTCCTGCTAAATCCACAAGAACAAGATCCTCTGGCCCCATATCCCCATAGTCCATGGCAGAAGGCGTAATCCAAATCCCCTCCTTTCCCCTCAGGCTGAGATTGCCGCCGGAACCTGTTGTCAGGCCCGATGCCTGCATTTTCCTGCCATAGTGCAGCATCAATTGAAGATCTTCTTCCATCCCACCCTCCATTTTGCAGAAACGGGATTCATAACACTCCCCCAAAAAAACCGGAACCCCCGATAAAAGGAGGCTCCGGCATGTTCACTCTTCAGACTTCAAAAATCTTACAGCTCTTCAAGGGCTTCCGTAAATGCGGGAATAAATTCCAGAATATCGGCTTCGATACCCACATTGGCTACCTGGAAGATAGGGGCATTGGGGTTCTTGTTCACAGCGACCACAAGACCACCCTTGATGCCACCCATGTGCTGGAAGGAACCGGAAATTCCCATGGCAAGGTAAACCTTGGGCTTGACGGACTTACCGGAAGTACCCACCTGACGGGAAGCATCCATCCACTTGGCATCCACGATGGGACGGGAGCAGGAAACTTCCGCATGGGAGCCGATGGCCTTGGCAAGCTCATGGGCAATTTCAATATTGTCCTGATCTTCGATACCACGGCCCACGGATACGAGAACTTCGGCCTTGGTGATATCCACATCACCGGCTTCAGGTTCACGTACTTCAACAAATTTGCGCTTGGCAGCAATATCACCGGCAGCCTTGGCTTCAACGGCACCGCCTGCGGCAGCACCTTCTTCAGCAGCAATGGCACCGGGACGAATGGTGACAACAGCGCCTGCGGACATGTCCACGGTCACATGGGTGGAAACCACACCACCGAATTCCTGACGAACCACCTTCAGGGTATCACCGTCTGCACCTTCAATGGCCACAACGTCGGAAACATAAGCGCCACCGATTTTAACGGCCAGACCAGGTCCCATGTCCATGCCGAAGGTGTTGTTGGCCATAAGAACAACAGCAGCAGCGTCAAGGTTATTGAGAAGGGCCTTGCGTACCACTTCTGCATTGGGATAAGCCAGTTCAGCAGCGTCGATCTTCCATACGGTGGGGAAGAGTTCAGCAGCCTTGGCAGCAGCAGCGTCCACACCGGAACCGGTCACAATGGCGGTTACGGGTGCGGAAGTGAATTTTTTGGCCGCAGCAGCCAGCTCCGCTGCAGAATCATCAAGAACACCGTTCTTGTGAGATACGAATGCGTATACCGTCGCCATTACTTCAGCCCTCCATTCGCCTTCATGATGTCAATAAGTTTTGCAATAATCTCTTCGGTGCTGCCGGTCAGCATTTCAGCACCTTCACCGGTCTCAGGAACAAAGTAGTCCACACGCTTGGTTTTGGCACCGGCTTCGCCCACAGTAGCGGCATCCACGCCCAGACCATCTGCATCAAACTCAGGAATCTCGATACCGGAAACCTGACGGATACCCTTGATTCCCACATAGCGGGGTTCATTGATACCGGTCTGGATGGAAAGCACACAGGGAAGCTCAATTTCATTGATCTCCTGGTTGCCACCTTCGATTTCACGACCAATGGTCAGTTTGCCACTGCCCACTTCCACCATATTTACAAGGGATGCATAGGGCAGATCCAGCATGGCTGCCAGCATACCGCCCACAGCACCCTGACCGGCATCCGCCTGGGCACCGGTGAGGATGAGGTCATACTTGCCTTTTTTTACAGCAGCAGCAAGCAGGGTGGCAATGCCTTTGGCGTCGGAATTTTCAAAGGCTTCGTCATTCAGCAGAATGCCTTTCTGGGCACCCATAGCCATTTCACGGCGAAGAACCTCGTCGGAATCTTCATCCCCTACGGTCACAACCGTTACCGAACCACCTACTTTGTCTACAATCTGAATGGCTTCCTCAACAGCGTAGTTGTCCCACTCGTTGACGGAATAAACCAGATCATCACGCTCGATGTCATTCCCTGCACTGTTGAGTACAATTTCGTTCTCCGCAGTATCGGGAACTCTCTTGACGCATACCAAGATTTCCATGAATTCCTCCCAGTTAAAATAAGGTTTGGCCATGGGAATCCGAAGCTCTTTGGGAACCCCGGATCCTCTGGCCGTATCCGGTTCCGGACTCCCGGAACCAGACGGGGGTTTTTACTTTACCATATGCTTTTCAAGCAGCTCTACCAGATCCAGTGCTTCGATCTTGCCTTCATAACCGGCAACCTTGATGGCATCTTCCATGTTCACAAGGCAGAAGGGACAAGCGGTAACGATTACATTGGCACCGGCCTTGGCAGCCATCTTCACGCGAAGAACGGCCATACGCTCTTCTTCATGGGGCTCATAGAAGAGCATCAGACCACCACCGGAGCAGCAGAAAGAGCGGTCACCACTCTTGAGCATTTCCACGGTGCGGATGCCGGGGATGGCATTCAGAGCCGCACGGGGATCTTCGTAGACACCATTATGACGTCCCAGATAGCAGGGATCATGGTAGGTGAATACGCGGGTAGCGTCTTCCACAGGCTTCAGCTTGATCTTACCCGCCTTGACGGCACGGGTAACAACGGAGCTGATATGCTCCACAGGTATGGGCAGTTTGTAATCGTTCTTCAGGGCATTGAAGGCATGGGGGTCGGCGGTGACAACACGCTTGGCACCAGACTCCTTGATCATGTCAATGTTGTGCCCCTTCAGCTCCTGGTACAGGAACTCCTCACCAAAACGGATGACCTCGTTACCGGAATCCTTCTCGTTCTTCCCAAGGATGCCAAAGTCTTCACCAGCGGCCTTCAGCAGTTTGGCCGTACTCTTGGCAATGTTCACCATGCGGTCATCAAAGGAACTGATGGAATCCACAAAATAAAGCGTATTCGCCTTTTCATCACCGTCCAGAACCTTGACAGGACATTCTTCGGCAATGTCCTTGGTCCAGTCGGCCCGTTTTTTCTCCATCTTGCCCCAGGCATTGCCACGCTTGGAAAGGGCCTGCATGGGCTTCTGGAGGGTCTGGGGTACTTCGCCATCATCCACAAGACCCCTGCGCAGATCCACGATCTTGTCAATGTATTCAATGCCGATGGGACATTCCTGCTCACAGGCACCACAGGTGGTGCAGCTCCAGATTTCATCCTCTTCATAGACATGCCCGACCAGCTTGTCACTCTTCAGGATGGGGCCGGAAAGGGGATAAGTGTTGAAGACAGCCTCACGACCTTTAATGGAGATGAAACGGGGGGACAGGGCACGGCCTACCGTATTGGCAGGGCACTGATCGGAGCAGCGACCGCAGTCCGCACAGGTGTAGAAATCCAGAATGTGCTTCCAGGTGAAGTCTTCCAGCTTCTTTACACCAATGGACTTGAGATTTTCCATTTCCTCTGCGGACAGGCCATACTCAATGGGCTTGATATTACCTCTGCGCACCCGCATGAAAAAGACGTTGAAGAGGGAGGTGATAACGTGGAAGTGCTTGCCAAGGGGGAGGAAGCACAGGAAGAAAAAGAAAGTGAAATCATGGATAAAGTAAGAAGCCACATGGAGGGTCTGCAGCTTGTCAAGAGGCGTTGCCAGCAGGTTGTTCTTCAGCAGCCAGGGCAGGGTACCGGGTGCCAGGAAATGGGCATGGGCACCGGTCTGGATCTGGGCCGCAATGAAGGTCGCCTCAAAAAGCGCCTCGGACACCATGAGGGTCATGATGACACAGAGAACAAATACAGCTTCTGCGGTATGATCCTTACCGAAACGGGCAGGAACCTCATAACGCTCGGGCCGGAAGATACCCCGGCGGATCGCGGCTACAAAACAGGCAATAAAGACCACTGTGGCAGCATAATCTTTGGCCACATTATAGATCATGCCGATAATCTGATCCGCACCGAATCCTGGCAGCGCAAAATCAGGGACAACCCCAATGACCACAAGGCTCATGGAGCGCAGGGCCAGGGTCAGGAAACCGAAAAAAATCAGAATATGCAGCACACCGCCCATCATGTAACGGGGCTGGCGGATCTGGCCCAGCCAGATCAGGGCCACATTCCAGATCCGCTGGGGAATGGCGTCAAAACGCTCATCCTTGCGGGCCCGGGTCAGCGGGGCAATCCGCTTGGCCATGATGTAGGTGAAAAGAGCGATGCCCACTATCGGTATTATAATGGAAAGCAATACCGTAGGGATGCCCATAAACGTGTACTGCGCGGGCGCGATCAATGGTTCCATGGAAACATTCCTTCCCTGACAGAATCTGAAAAGTTGGTTAAAAGGGTTAACAACCAAAAATTACAAGCGGATTTTCCTGCACCGCTGTGTTGCTGGATAGACGGATCGGAACACTCTTAATAAAGAAAAAGCGGTTCCGTCAAGTAAAAAATCCTGAAAAGAATCTCTACCTGCCGCAGGGTTTTGCTAAGTCCCGGTCTTTATTCCGGCTCCGGCACTCCCACCATTCAGGGGAATGAAAAAGCACTCAGCCTTCTGACCCGACTGCGCCGTAACGATATCAAAAAAAATGCCGGGAAACCCCGGCAGATTCCCGGCAGCCTCCATCGGGAGACTGCCGGAAGCATTCTCATATCCCCTATGTATCAGGAGAGGAAGGATTCTTCCTCAATGGCCACAGCGGCATCGGCACCGCGAAGGATGGCATTCATCTTCCCTTCAGTCACGGGCAGCTGGTTGTAGATGAAAAATTCTGCGGACTTGATCACGCCTTTATAGAACGCATCTTCCTTCTTTTTCTGACCCAGCTTGGACTGGGCAATGCTGGCCCGCCACAGGAGCATCCAGGCTGCGGTAAGATCCCCCACCACATCCAGGAAGGGGTGGGCCTGGCTGAAGGCCGTCAGAACCTTTTCACTCATGGCGCTCTTACCCATGAACATGGCCACTTCCCCAAGCTTGTTCAGGGTGGATTCGGTCTGGGCCGCCAGGGGAGCCAGAGCCTCCACACCCTTGGCCAGGGCTACGGTGGCACCGATTTTCTGCAGAAGGGACATGAAGATCTTGCCCTTTTTCATGCCGAGCTTACGGCCAAGAAGATCCATGGCCTGGATGCCGTTGGTACCCTCATAGATCAGGGTGATGCGCACATCCCGGAGAAGCTGGGCCAGGGGATACTCTTCAATGAAACCGTATCCGCCATAAACCTGCATGCCCTGGGAAACCACCTCGAAGCTGCGGTCGGTCACATAGCCCTTTCCGATGGGGGTCAGCACTTCCACCAGGCCTTCGTACAGTTCCTTTTCCTCGGCATCTGTTGCCAGATGGGCCATATCATCACAATAGGCCAGATAGTACAGGATGGAACGCATGGCTTCGGTATAGCTCTTCATCATCATGAGCTGACGGCGAACATCGGGATGCTGAATGATGGGGACACCACCACCCTTGGGATTGGTAAGGGAAGCTCCCTGTACACGCTCCTTCGCGTAGTTCAGGGCATACATGTAAGCTGCGGAACCGCAGGCAAAGCCCTGCATCCCCACCAGCTGACGGGCCTCGTTCATCATGAGGAACATATGGGCCATGCCCTTGTTGGGTTCGCCGATAAGCTCACCGATGCAGTCGTTCTTGCCGCCTAAGGCCAGAGAACAGGTGCAGTTGCCATGGATGCCCATCTTGTGCTCAATCCCCGTGCAGACCACGTCATTGAAGGCACCGAGGCTGCCGTCATCGTTCACGCGGAATTTGGGAACCAGGAAAAGGGAGATGCCCCGGGTACCTGCGGGGGCACCTTCAATGCGGGCCAGAACGGGATGGATGATGTTGTCGGAAAGCTGCTCCTGCTCACCACCAGAGATGAAGATTTTGTTGCCCACGATCTTATAGGTACCGTCTGCCTGGGGATAGGCCACCGTTTCCAGGGCACCAACATCGGAACCGGCACAGGCTTCCGTAAGAAGCATGGTACCGCACCACTCACCGGTGTAGATCTTTTTCAGGAAAAGCTGCTTCTGCTTGTCCGTACCAAAGGTTTCCACAAGTTTACCCGCACCATGGGTGAGGCCGGGATACATCATGAAGGGATAGTTGGCACCATTAAAAAATTCGCTGGCAGCCAGTGCCACGGTCTTGGGCATGCCCTGCCCACCCCATTCAGGGGCTTCGCTCATGGCCGTCCACTCCCCTTTTTTCAAAAGGTCGTAGGCCCGCACAAAGGATTCGGGGATGCGTACCTTGCCGTTTTCAAAGGTACAGCCGATGGTATCCCCGTCTTTCCAGGTAGGAAGCAGTTCCTTGATGGCAAGATTTCTGGCCTCATTGACAATCATATCCACGGTTTTTTTATTGAAATCCGCAAATCTTTCCTGCTCGGAAAATTTTCCCACTTCAAGCTGCTCATGCAGAACAAAATCCACGTCCCGTCTTTCAGAAATTACTTGTGCCATCTTGGGTCTCCTTGCTGGTTGTGTGGTGTGTATTCAGTACATCAAACCGTCTAAACACCCTGCAATATAAGGGTGTCGTATGTTACAGAACAGATATTTCAAGCCGGACAGGGGCTACTGTCCGCCGGATTCTTCCGGAAAAACGCCAATTCCCCTGAGGAAAAGATCGACCAGAGGTTCAGCCATGCTGACCAGATCGTATTTCCCCTCCGCCATTACCCAGGTACTGATCACCTCATCCACAGCCCCCAGGATGAAGCGCTTGACCAGTGCCATATAGAGATCTTTCCGGATCAGTCCCTGAGCCTGCCCTTCTTCCATGATCTCCGCGATCAGCTCTCTATAGCGTGCGGAAATCTGATTGACCTGCTCTGCCATGGAGTGGATTTTCCGGGTTTCCGCCTGGAAAACCACGGCCATTTCCCGATCCTCCTGAAAGGCTTCCAGATGGCAGATAATAAACCGCTCCAGCTTCTCACGGGCATTGTCCGCACCATCGATAGCCGTACGGAAACGGGAGAAAATATCTTCGGTTCTTTCTTCAAAAAAACGGGCAAGAATATCATCTTTATTCTTAAAATAAAGGTAGATGGTGCCATCGGCCACACCGGCTTCCCTGGCAATTTCCGATATGGTAGCCCGAAAAACCCCGCGCCTGGCAAAGACCACAATCCCGGCCCTTAAAATCCGCTGGTACTTATCCTGCCTATCGATCCGCGAAATAAAGACCTCCCTCACTCAAAAATACGGCTGTATTCTGTTGGAACATCCTTCGTTTTCCGCGTCATACGGGATATATCAGACCAAATTATCCGGCCTGTTCAAAATGAGGATAGTCTCATTTACCAGCCGTGAGGGAAGACTGTCAAGCCTTTTATGACCATACGCCCCGAAGAAAAAACACTGTTTGCGATACGATTTATCACCCGCTACAGAGCCGCAGCCAGAAGCCTTCTGGTATAGTCCTGCTGCGGCCTGTCCAGAATCTCAGCAGCTCTCCCAGCCTCCACAATATGCCCGTCCTTCATCACCAGAATCCTGTGGCTGATGGCCCGGATCACCTTGAGGTCATGGGAAATAAAAAGGTAGGAAAGCCCTTTTTTTTCCTGAAGATCCCTGAGAAGCCCCAGCACCTGGAACTGCACCGTCCGGTCAAGGGAGGAGGTGGGCTCATCCAGAATCAGGAGTTCCGGGTCGAGCACCAGAGCCCTGGCAATGGCGATACGCTGGCGCTGCCCTCCGGAAAATTCATGGGGATAGCGGAAGCGTACGCCTGGATCCAGCCCCACCTCCTCCAGAGCCCGCACCACACGGGCCTCACGGGAAGGTCCATCCCCCAGACCATGCACCAGAAGGCCTTCGGCCACGATGTCCGCCACAGTCATTCGGGGACTCAGGCTTGCAAAGGGATCCTGAAACACCACCTGCATCCGCCGCCGGAAGGGTTTCAGCGCCCCGTCCCTTCTCTCATGAATAGAAACACCATCAAGAAGGATCTCCCCCTTCGATGCCAGAAGCCTGAGCACGGCAAGGCCAAGGCTCGTTTTTCCGGAGCCGGACTCGCCCACAACCCCTAAGGTTTCCCCCCGGCCCAGCATGAAGCTCGCGTCGGAAAGGGCCTTAAATTCCTTTTTCCTTCTGAAAAGTCCTGTCCTGATGGGAAAGGTCACCTTAAGGTTCCGCACCTCCAGCAGGGGCCGCCCTTCTGCCGCAACATTTTCCGGAGGCGCCATGTTTTCCGCCTGAAGAAGCCTCCGGGTGAAGACCTCCCTGCCCCCCCCTTCAAGCAGTTTTACCGTATCCTCCACCTCCACAATGCGGCCCGCATCCATCACCGCCGTGCGATCCGTCCCATGGCGCACCACCCCGAGATCATGGGTAATGAGCAGCATGGCCATGCCCATCTCCCGCTGAAGCTTTGACAGAAGGGCCAGAATCTGGGCCTGCACCGTGACATCCAGCGCCGTGGTGGGCTCGTCGGCAATAAGCAGATCCGGCCTGTTGGCAATGGCCATGGCGATCATCACCCGCTGACGCTGGCCTCCGGAAAGCTCATGGGGATAGGCTTCCATCCGACGTTCCGGTTCAGGAATCCCCACCGCTTCCAGAAGCTCCAGCACCCGCTTTTGCAGCCTCGATGCGGAAACAACACCCTCATGAACACGGATGCCTTCTCCGATCTGCCGCCCGATCCGGTGCAGGGGATTCAGCGCCGTCATGGGTTCCTGAAAGATCATGGAAATGCGCTTTCCCCGGATGGAACGCATGGCGGAAGTCTTTAAGGAAAGAAGATCCTCTCCTTTGAAAAAAATCCTGCCCGAGACCCCGCATCCCGGCCCAGAAGGCAGAAGCCTCAGAATGGCGTGGGCGGTGAGGGATTTTCCCGAACCCGAAGCGCCCACAAGGCCAAGGGTCTCGCCCGGAGCCAGCTCCAGGGACACATCCCTTACGGCCGTAAGAATCTCCCCGCCACCGGGATGAAAACGAATGCCGAGGTTTTCAATGGAGAGCAGAGGCGTCTTCATGCTTTCCGGCCCTCCATTCTGGGGTCAAAGGCGTCCCGCACCCCTTCTCCGATAAAAACGAGGAGGCTTAAAAGCAGGGCCAGCACGCAGAAGGCGGAAATCCCCAGCCAGGGCGCATGAAGATTGGCCTTGCCCTGGGCCAGAAGCTCGCCCAGGGAGGGGGAGCCGGGGGGCAGGCCAAAGCCAAGAAAGTCGAGCGCCGTGAGAGAGCCGATGGCCGCACTCACCTGAAAGGGAAGAAAGGTTAAAACCGCCACCATGGCGTTGGGCAGAATATGGCGCAGCATGATGCGGCCATGGCCCATACCCAAGGCCCGTGCCGCACGCACGTATTCAAGGTTTCTGCCCCGGAGGAACTCCGCCCGCACAACCCCTACAAGGCTCATCCAGCCAAAGAGAAGCATGATGGCAAGGAGCCACCAGAAATCCGGAGCAATGACGCTGGACAGGAGAATAAGAAGGTAGAGAACGGGCAGGCCGGACCAGATTTCAATGAAGCGCTGCCCGAAAAGATCCACCCATCCGCCAAAATACCCCTGCAAGGCCCCGGCAAGAATGCCCATGGCAGAACCTAAGCCCGCAAGGCAGAGCCCGAAAAGAACGGAAATACGGAAACCGTACACCAGCCTTGCCAGCACATCCCGGCCCAGATCATCGGTGCCCAGCCAGTTGCCCGGAGAAGGTGGAGCAGGAAAGGCCTCCTTCAGGCCAAAATGGATGGTGTCATGGGAAAAGGGAATGGGCGGCCAGATCATGAAGCCCTCTTTCCGGATGAGGGCCTGCACATGGGGATCCCGGTACACCGCCTCTGTCCCGAGGGTGCCGCCAAAGCAGGTTTCCGGATAGGCCTCCAGAACGGGAAAAAAGGACGCGCCCTGATACCGCACATAAAGGGGCCGGTCATTGGCCACCCACTCCGCAGCCAGGGTGAAAAGGAAGAGAAAAGCAAAGATCCAGAGCGAGATCCAGGCCCTGCCATTTTCCCGGAAACGCCGCCAGCGGCGCTCCCCCACATGGCCCAGCAAAGGTTTTCCCATATATGCGCCTCCTTATGCGCCACGGCTTTCAAAATCGATTCTCGGATCCACCAGAGAATAGGTGAGGTCACTCACAAGGTTTAACACCAGTCCCAGCAGGGTGAAAATGTACAGGGTGCCGAACATGACGGGGTAATCCCGGCCCATGGTGGCCTCAAAGCCCAGAAGACCGAGACCGTCCAGGGAGAAGATCACCTCCACCAGAAGGGAGCCCGTGAAGAACATGGACACAAAGGCCGCAGGAAAGCCCGCAATCACAATGAGCATGGCATTGCGGAACACATGGCCGAAAAGTACCCGGCCTTCGGAAAGGCCCTTGGCCCGTGCCGTGACCACATACTGCTTGTGAATCTCGTCGAGAAAGGCGTTTTTGGTGAGAAGGGTGAGGGTGGCAAAACCGCCGATGACCAGGGCTGTCACCGGCAGAACCAGATGCCAGGCATAGTCCAGTATCTTTCCCATCATGGAAAGATCCGCAAAATCAGGAGAGGTCAGCCCCCGCAGGGGAAAGATCTGCAGCCAGGCCCCGCCCGCAAAGAGCACCACGAGCAGCACCGCGAAAAGAAAGACGGGCACCGCATTGCCAAAAACCACCAGCGCCGAGGTCCAGAGGTCAAAGCGGGAACCGTGACGTAAGGCCTTGGCCACGCCTAAGGGAATGGACACCAGATAGATGATGAGGGTGCTCCAGAGTCCTAAGGAAATGGAAACGGGCAGTTTTTCCCCGATAAGCTTCAGAACCGGGGTGCTGCGGAAAAAACTTTCCCCGAAATCAAAAACGAGAAAATCCCGGAGCATCTGGAAATAGCGCACATGCAGGGGCTGATCAAAGCCGTACATCTTTTCAATGCGGGAAACCAGTTCCGGATCCAGGCCCTGAGTGCCCCGGTACCGGGATTCGCTGCTTTTGTCCGAGGCAAGCGAGGTGCTGGCCGCCACCTCGGAGCCGCCCACGCCGGAAACCCGGGCCGTGAGGCCCGGCCCCTTCCCTTCCAGCTGATGCAGCATCTGCTCCACCGGTCCGCCGGGAGCCGCCTGAATGATGAAAAAGTTGATGGTGAGAATGCCAAGCAGGGTGGGCACAATGAGCAGCAGTCTGCGCAGGATGTAGGCGGTCATGGTTCTCCCCGTGCATCAGGATCAAAAGGAATAAAAAAGCCGGAGAAAGAAAAAGTCTCCGATGTGACGGAACA
Source organism: Desulfobotulus sapovorans DSM 2055 (assembly GCF_059569355.1). Taxonomy (NCBI): domain Bacteria; kingdom Pseudomonadati; phylum Thermodesulfobacteriota; class Desulfobacteria; order Desulfobacterales; family Desulfobacteraceae; genus Desulfobotulus; species Desulfobotulus sapovorans. The sequence continues at coordinate 24,023 of NZ_JCANVJ010000020.1, forward strand.
AAGGGCCTATTCCGCGTTCTTGTCCCACCAAGTGTAGATGGCAAGCCCATAGGGCGGGGGATTGTCCGGCATGGCGATGGTGCTGCGATGGGCCAGACGGAAAACCGAGGTATGCCAGTTGGGTACCAGATAATGCCCATGGCGCAGCACCCGGTCAAGGCTCCGGCAGGCAGCGATGAGGGAATCCCGGTCCGGAGCCGTGGCAATGGCCTGCACCAGGGCATCCACCGCAGGATCACAGATGCCCATGGAATTCCGGGAACCGGGGGTGGATGCCGCCTTGCAGCTCCAGAAATCCTCCTGCTCGTTTCCCGGAGACAAAGACTGGGGAAAAACCGCCACGGTCATGTCAAAGTCAAAACTGCGCATGCGGTTCACATACTGGGAAGGATCCACGGAGCGGATACGCGCCCCGATGCCAAGGCGCTTCAGGTTCTGCACATAGGGCAGCATGACCCGTTCAAAGGCCGGGTTGTGCAGAAGAATTTCAAAACGAAAGGGTCTTCCCTCGGGCGTATGCAGGATCCCGTCCTTCAGAACGCAGCCCGCTTCTTCCAGAAGGGCTGCGGCCCGCAGCAGCTGAGGCCGCAGAAAGCCCGATCCGTCCGTCAGCGGCGGAAGGGATGCCGGCCCGAACACCTCATCCGCCACGATTCCCCGCAGAGGCTCCAGATAACGGAGCTCTTCTTTTGTGGGCAAGCCCCTGGCCGCCATCTCCGAATTGCTGAAATAGCTTCTGGAGCGCACATACTGATCGTGGAAAAGGGTGGTGTTGCTCCACTCAAAATCAAAGGCAAGGCTTAAGGCCTCCCGCACCCGCACATCCTGAAACAGGGCGCGCCGGGTGTTCATGGCAAAGCCCTGCATGCCGCCGGGAAGCTTATGGGGCAGGATGGTCTTCACAAGCTGCCCGTCCCGGAATGCTTTTCCCGTATACTGGGTGGCCCAGATCTTTGCCGTGTTTTCAAGGCGGAGATCGTAGTGCCCCGCCTTGAAGGCTTCCAGGGAAATGGTGGCGTCCCGGAAATATTCGTAGGCGATACGGTCAAAATTGTACTGCCCCCGGTTCACGGGAAGCTCCCGGCCCCAGTACTCCCCATCCCGCCGGTAAACCACCCTGCGGCCCGGCTCAAAGCTTTCCAGGCGGTAGGGCCCGCTTCCCAGGGGAATGCGAAACCCGGAACGACTGAAGTCCACCCCTTCCCAGTCCTTTTCCGACAAAACGGGAAGCTGGCCCAGAATCAGGGGCAGCTCGGGGTTGTCCGCTGTCCTGAAGTCAAAGCGCACCTTGCGCTCATCCTCCGCCACCACCTCCGCCACATCCCGGTAATACCGGGCATAGTGGGGTTTTCCCTCCTTCACCAGCATGCGGAAGGTGAAGACCACGTCCGAAGCCCGCACCGGGCTCCCGTCATGGAAACGGGCTTCGGGGTGCAGGGTGAAACGGATCCAGCTGCCGTCCTCCGCGAGGGTTACACTTTCCGCGAGAAGCCCATACTGGGCAAAGGGCTCATCCTCGGAAGAGGTCATGAGGGTGTCAAAGAGAAGTCCGATGCCCGACGCCGCCATGCCCTTGATGATAAAGGGATGAAAACTGTCAAAGGTGCCCAGCGCCTCCATACGCAGGGTGCCGCCCTTGGGCGCGTCGGGTCTGGCATAGGCAAAATGGGTGAAATCCGGGCCGTAGGCGGGTGCCGCTCCCAGAGACAGGGCGTGTTGCGGCAGGGCTTCGGCCCAAAGGGAGCCCGCCCAGAGCAGGGTGCAGAACAAAAGGATCAGGATTTTTTTTTGACGTATGCCCATCATCGATCCTCTTCCGTACGAATATGCAGCAAAGACGCCTTTTCCGGTTTCAGCACCTCACGGGCCAGCTCCCGCAGCTCCGCGTCCGTCCAGGCCTTGTAATCCTCCAGCAGGGTACGCGCCCAGTCCCGCTGCTCCGGCGAACGCACGGAACCGTCCAGCACCCCGTAAAGCCAGTAGCGGTTGTCCTGCTGCCGGGTGACGAGACTGTTCAGAAGAGGCCCCCGCACCCGCTCCAGCAGTTCCCCGTCCAGGGCGCCGTCCCCCAGATTCCGGGCCAGACGGAGAAGGGTGGCTTCCACGGCCTCTGCCTGATCCGGCGCAAGGGAAACCCCCGCCATGACCCCGCCCCACTCCGACCATACAGGATAGGCCCAGTAGTAACTGAAAGGACTGTAGGCCACACCGAGATGCTCCCGGATCTCCTCCCGCAGCCGTTCCCTGAGGGTCGCCGCCAGAAGATTCAGGCCCCTGTGCCGCAGGGAGGAGACTTCGCCTGAAACGGGAAAGCCCCACTGTACAAGGCTTGTCGGCGGGCTGGCCTTCACCCTGGCTTCCATGCGCCCGCCTTCGGGAAATGCCGGGGCCTGGGCGTAAAGTCCCAGCTTCTGACCGCCACGCACCGGACGCCTGCCCAGAATGTCCCCCAGAAGCGCCATGGCCGCATCCGGATCCACGGCCCCCACAAGGGAAATTTCCAGAGGATCGGAGGCCAGCGCCGGTTCCAGCCAGACGGCGACATCCGCCACTGTCCAGGCGCTGAGAGCCTCTTCCTCAGGCGGACAGAAGCGGGGATCGCCACCGGTGAAAAAGCAGGGGCTCATGCGTTCAAAACTTTTATCCACACTGCCCGCAGCCTCCCGGATCCCCCGGAGATACCGGGCGCGCACCAGACTGAAGGCCTCTTCACGGAATCCCGGATCTTCCAGCTGGGCCCGCAGGAGATGCAGAAGATCCCCAAGTTCCGTCCTTCTCGCCTCTCCGTCAAAAAAGAAGTGATCCACATCCACGCCAAAACGCAAGCGCACCCGCTTTCCCGCAAGAACCGTGTTCAGATCCTCCGGGGTCAGTGCCGAAGTGCCGGAAAAATTCAGGGTGTCCGCAGCCAGAAAGGAAAGCCCCGGCCAGGGCTCTCCGGCCCGGCCCGTTCCGAACCGCACCCGCATCCGCACCCGATCCGGCTCAAAGTCCGTGACCTTGATGTGGAGCAGGGTGCCGTCCGCATACAGCACATCCCGGATCCCCAGCTCCTTGTCCTCCCAGACCTGCGCCACCCTGTTTTTTTCCGAAGGCTGCGGCAGATAGGGAAAAACCAGGGGAGCCTGTTCCCGGATCCCTCCCGCTTCCAGATGTCCCGCCTCCAGATAGACACGGCGCATGGTCTGGGTTAACGCCGGATCCTGGGAGGAGAGGCCCTCGCCCATGAGACGGACAAGGCGGTGATTGCCGCCCCAGAGCTCCCGGAACGTCCGGTTCACCGCAGAGAGGGAAACCTCGCCCAGAAAGGGAAGCATCAGCCCGGCCATGGTCTCCGGCGCCACAGGAACGGTGTCCCCATAGAAATCCCGCAGCAGGGAATCGGCGATGGCCCCGCTCTCCCGACGGGCTGCGGCTGCGGCCTGACTCTCAAACCAGGCCCCAAGCTCACCGCGCACCCTTTCCAGTTCCGCCGGGGTAAATCCCTGCACCAGAGCTTCCCGCAGGGTGCGGGTCAGGAGGGCGAGGGCCGCTTCCCAGCGTTCCGGATCGCAGGCGGCGCGCATGTCCGTCATGCGCAACCGGCCATACAGGTCATGGGTATAGGCCACCGCGGAAAGAAGGGGGGTATCGGGCCTTTCCTTAAGGCGATCCAGCCGCAGCCCCAGAAGACGCATGGCCATGTAGCGCAGCACCGAGGCCTTTTCCGCATCCAGGGTGTCGGCTTCGGGCGAAAGCCCCTCCACCTTGCCGATGGCCACCTGAAGCCCGCCGCTCCCAGGTTCTGCATGGTAGAAAAATTTCAGGCCCTGATGGGAGGGTGCCCCCAGATCCGGCTCCGCCTGAGCGGGCGCACGGGGACTCAAAGACGCAAACTTCAGGCGGATCTCTTCTTCCACCGCTTTGGAATCCATCTCCCCCACGAGAAGGAGCAGCATGCGCTCCGGCCTGTACCAGGTGTCATAGAAGGCCCGGAATTCCGTCTGTCCCGCCCCTTCGATCACGGACTCAAGGCCAATGGGCGAACGTTCGGGAATACGGGTGCCCTGAAACAAAAAGGCCTGCTCCGCCTGCTGCATGCGGTAAGCGGCGGAATCCCGGTCCCGCTTTTCCGCCAGAACAATGCCCCGCTCCCGCGCAATCTCCTCCGGCGGCAGCAGCAGTCCGCCCGCGTAATCCGCCATGACCTGAAGGCCCTTGGCCAGGGTTTCGGGCTTTCCTTCGGGCAGGACAATGTCATAGACCGTACGGTCAAAGGCGGTGTGGGCATTGGTGTCCCCGCCGAAACTCATGCCGATTTCCTGAAAGAAATGGATGAGACTGCCCGGAGGAAAATGGATGGAGCCATTGAAGGCCATGTGCTCCAGAAAATGGGCCAGCCCCTCCTGACCTGCGGCCTCATGGCGGGAGCCCGCCTGCACAAAGAGGTGCATGTGCACCCGGCCTTTGGGATGGTCGTTGGGGAAAAAAGCATAGCGGAAGCCGTTTTCAAGACGACCGTAGTGCAGACGGCTGTCCGGAGAAAGATCGGAGGCCTCCCAGGGCCAGGCCGTCTGAGATTCCCCGGCCAGGGAAGGCGTGATGCCGGACACAAAAAAAGTCATCAGAAAACCCCATAAGACAAAAAATCGACGCATGTGTTCCTCCCGGAATCCATGGGTTATGGCAAAAAGCCAGATCCAGCATCCACCGCCTTTTCCGGATTGCGGCCCAAGCATGCCATGGCGGGACAGGGAGCGCAAGCAGGCCTCCCCACGGCAATCCGCTTCACTCCGTCTCCAAAACCGCCAAAGCCTGCATCCGTGCGGCAAGCTCCCGGACGTTTCCGGCCCAGTCCGGATCTGCGGCAAGCTCTGCAAAAACCGCCCCCGCTTCCTGATACCGGCCCAGACGCCAGAGGCAAAGGCCCTTTGCATAGCGTCCTTTTTGCCCGCCTTCCGCCTGTTCAAGGCTTTTCAGGGCAAGGGCACAGGCCCCCCTTTCCATATGGATACGGGCCTCCAGCATCCGGGCTTCGCTGCCTTCGGTTTTTTCCAGAAGAAAAAGGGCGGATCTTTTCCTGCCCGCAGCCAGAAGCAGCCTCACCCTTTCAAGGGCTTCCCCTTCACCGGCCCCCTTCAGAATCCTCGCCGCAGCGGAAGGCAGACCTGCGGCCCCGTACATGCGGGCGACAAGATCAGAATCCGGGGAATCCGAAGTGCCGAGACTCCCAGCCACCTCAAGGCTCAGGGCGGCCCGGCCCCGGTTTCCTGAAAGATCCTCCGCACGGGCCAGGAGCATCCAGTCTCCGGTCTGGGCGCTTTCCACGGCAAGACCGCGTAAAAGCCCAAGGAGGCTATCCGCCACCCGGCCTGATGCCAGGGCGGCATGTCCCATAAGACGCAGCCAGCCGGGATTTTTTTCTTTCTCCACCCAGGGCCGGAGGGTGTCCACGGCGGCCTTGAACTCCCCCGCCCCATACTGGCAGAGGGCCAGACCATGGGCATCCTCCCCTGCCCCGGAAAGAAAAAGCGCCTTTTCAAAGGCCCGGATTCCCTCCTTGTGGGCTTCTATCCGGTAATGGCTCCAGCCGAGATTTCTCCATAAGAAGGGATCTTCCGGCGCAAGGAGAAGCCCCCTCTGAAAGGCCTCCGCAGCACCGGCCGTATCCCCTGTGCGGAAACGGGCCGTACCGAGAAGGCCCCAGAACTCCTTGTGTGTTTCCCAGTCCTTTTTCAGGGAAAGGAGAAGATCCAAGGCCTTTTTTTCCTCCTTTTTCTCCAGGAGGATGAGGGCTTCCCGCAGACCTTCGGAAGAAAAACTCTTCAAAGGCAAGGCATGAAAGAAAACCCCGAGTACAAGCAGTATCCCGCACAACTTTTTCATGGCCCCTCCCCTCCGAAATGGATGGGCAGCTCAAAACGGGTCACCACATCCCTTTCCGCCACCCGGCCCGGTGTAAAACGCCACTGCCGGGCCGCATCCACGGAAGCCGCCTCAAAATACCCCGGTGGCTCTGCGGACAGCACCCGCACCTCCCGCACCCTTCCTGTTCTGTCCACCTCCATGAGCAGCCGGACCCGCCCCTGCCGGATGCCCTGCCTGCGGGCCGCATAGGGAAAGGCCGGCACCACCCTGTGCAGAGGCCTTGGCGTCTCATCCAGCTCCCCAAGACCGTACACCCGCTCCGGAGGCGGCGGGCCGGGAGAAGGCGGACGGGAGGCGGATGAGGGTGAAAAGTTTTCCAGATCCGGAGGCCGCACATCCGCAATATTTTCTGAAAAAAAGGGGAACTGGGGCGACTGGAGTGGCGGCGGTTCGGCCCGTGTGAACTCTCCAAAGTCAGGGGGCAGGGTTTCAAAGGCGGGAAGGGATGGGGGAGAGACCTCCCTTTCCAAAGAAGGGGCCTGGGCAGAAAGGGGGGCTTCAAGGCCGATGACAAGGGCCGGGCCTTCCCAGAGCCGCTTCGGGCCGGTGTCCTTTCCCGTGAAGAAAAAAAGACCAAAAAGTCCGAGGGTAAGGATGAGACCGCAGATCCCGCAGAAAGCCCAGCGCAGTCCCTCCCTCACTCCGGCCTCCGCGCCGCAAGGGCCAGATGGGGCACACCCGCCAGACGGCAGATGTCGAGAACCCGCATCAGCATACCGGAAGGGCAATTCCGATCCGCAGCCACCACCACCAGAGCGCCGGGGTTTTCAGTGGCAAAGGCCTGCATCCGGCCCCGGAGCACACCGGGATCCACGGGCGCATCCTCCAGAAAAACCCGGCCTGCGGCATCCACGGCCAGCACCAGACGCACGTTTTCCGCCTCCACCGCCGTCCGGGCCGAAGGCCGTTCCACAGGTACGGAGGTTTCCCGGATAAAGCTTGCGTTCACCACAAAAAAGATGAGCAGGATAAAGATCATGTCCAGAAGGGGCGCCATGTCGAGGCTGGGTGCGTTCTTTTTTCTTCTGTGGCGCAGGACTCTTTTCATGACGTTTTCTTCCGGAGAAGACGGACGCGGCGGCGTTCCAGCACATGGGCCATGAAAAGCCCCGGAATGGCGGCAAGAAGCCCCGCCTGGGTGCTCATCAGGGCTTCGGCAATACCTCCGGCCATGGCCCGGTTTCCGGAAAGACCTGCGACCTGAAGGCCCGAAAACATATGGATCATGGCGGACACCGTGCCGAGAAGCCCCACAAGGGGAGCTGCCGCAGCCAGCACCCGTATGGCGTGGATGCGGTAAGGAGCCAGGGTCAGGGCCTGATCCAGATTCTGCGGCCTTGCAAGATCCCAGAGGGTTTTCAGGCTCAAAGTCCAGATGAAAACAGCCATCAGACCCGCGCACCAGACCCAGAACCCCATGGAGAGCCAGGATTCCCAGACCCGCATTTCCCGGAACAGAAAACTCATATGATCCTGCCTTTCACGGAAAATTTTCCCCTTCTGCTTGCCTTATGCACGCCATGCGTTACTATATCTGTCATGATACGTTCGTTCCAATGCAAAGAAACGGAAAAACTGGCGGCGGGCATCCGGGTCAGGCGCTTTGTCAACATTGAACGGGTTGCCCTGCGTAAACTCCGGCAGTTGCAGATCGCCCAGACCCTTGAAGACCTGCGGGTACCTCCCGGTAACCATCTGGAAGCCCTTTCAGGCAACAGAGCAGGGCAATACAGTATCCGCATCAACGCACAGTTCCGTATCTGCTTTTTCTGGACACTGTCCGGAGCCGAGCATGTGGAAATTGTCGATTACCATTGAAAGGAGTCTCCCATGACACGACTTCCCCCCGTTACACCGGGCGAACTGCTTCTTGAGGAATTTCTCAAGCCCATGGGCATTTCACGCTACCGTCTTGCCAAAGAAATCGGTGTCCCCGTACAGCGTATCAGTGAGATTGTTTCCGGAAAACGTGCCATCAGTACGGATACGGATCTGAGGCTCTGTCGCTTTCTGGGGCTCTCCCGTGGCTACTGGCTGCGGGCACAGATTGAACACGATACGGAAATAGCCGAAGAAGCCCTCAGCGATACCCTGGCCCGCATCCGCCCCTGGCGGCAGCAGGATTCTCCCTGCCGTGCATGAACCTCACCCCTCTTTTTTCCCTAAAAGGGCCAGCGCCTCCATACCCCTGTCCTCGGCCTCGAGGGCCAGACGCTCCGCCCTGCGGGACAGAAGATGGTGGGCCAGCAACAGGGGAACGGCCACCCCAAGGCCCCACTGGGTGGTGATGAGGGCCTCGGAAATCCCGCCGGACATGAGCCGCACATCCCCGGCCCCCATCTGGCTCATCACCCGAAAAGAGGCCATCATGCCCGTCACCGTGCCGAGCAGCCCCAGCATGGGGGCTAAGGCCGCCAGCACCCCAAGGGTGGCAAGCCCCTTTTCCATCCGGTCCGACCAGGCTGCCGCCTCAGCCTCCACGGCCTGCTCCCGGAAAAGGGCTGTTTCATGACGCAGCCGGACGGCCAGCGCCACCACCGAAAGGGCCGGGATCCGGGCTTCTTTTTCCATGCGAAGGCCCCTTTCCCCATCCTGAAGCATCGCCACCAGATGCCCGGTTTCTTCTTCACAGAAACGCAGGCGGAAAAGGACAAAACCCCGGACGACAAAAATCCCAAGGCCCGCCAGACCGATAAAGAGAATGGGCCAGAGCAGAAGCCCCCCTTCCCGCAGCGTTGCTTCAAGGCTCCGCCTGCCGCCGTTTCCGGAAAGGGCCAGCCCCCGGGAAAGATCCAGGGGAAAACGCCCCTCCTCTCCCTGCATCACCTTCCGGATGTCTCTTCCTTCCAGCCAGGAAGGGCTCAGGGCCGCTTCCCTGTAGCCCCCCGCCTTTTCATCGCTCACAAGAAAAAGGGCCCGGTTCTTCAAATCAAGGCCCGAAAGCCCGAGACCGCCCACCCGCAGCACCTCCCCTTTCTGTTTCCGGCCATCCCTTCCAAGAAAGGAGATGGATTCACGGCTGAGGGTATCGCAGGCCGCAAGGTTCTGGCGCAGGGCCTCAAAAAATGCTGACAGACTCTCCAAATCCATCTTTTCCCCCATCTTCAGAGAAAAAAGGGGCAGGGTCGGGGAAGAGGCCAGAAGGGCATGAAACCCCTCTTCTGCTTCTTTAAGGCGGGAAACAAGGGCAAGACCCGCAAGCTCGGAGCTTCTGCGTTCCGTTTCCATGCGCCGGGTCTCGGCAATGAGGGTCTCCAGCTTTTTTTTCTTTTCCCCGTTTTCCCTTTTGAGAGCAGAGAGTCTTTCCTCCAGCGCCTTTTTCCGTGCAAGAAGGGCCTCCCTTTCCGCCTCAAGTTCCTCCGTCTGCCCGGAGGTATCCGCCGCCATGCGGTTCAGAACCGTCTCCAGGGCCGGTGTTTCCGCCCGGAGCGGCCCCGCAGTCATCAGAATCAGGCCGCAGAAAACAAAAAAACCGCGCATCTTAAAAATCCTCCGACAGAGGAAGCCAGACAAGACCCGCAGGAAGGCGCCGTTCCACCATGGAAAAAGCCCTTTCCACGGCCTGGGCGGAAGGCCTTTCCAGGGGAATAAAAACAGCCTTCACAGGCGACCAGCGGGCCACAAGCCCCCTGTCCGGTGAAAGAAAAAAAAGCCCTGCGGCCCCCAGGTGCAGGAGGGTTCCCTGAAGGGACTCGCCCCCCACCTCCACGGCAGCGGCCGCCGTATCCGGAAAAAGACCCAGATTCAGTTCCGCCTCCAGCAGATCCAGGGCACGATCCAGCCGGGCCGGGGTGTCCAGTTCTCCGTCCTCCAGGGCAAGGGCAAGCCCTTTTATCCTTTCCCTGCGCTCCGCCAGACGGAAGGGCGGCAGACCGTCCATGCGGTTTTCAAGAAAGGCGGAAAGATCCCCCAGAAGGGGTTCCACCTCCCGAATCAGCCGCACCGCCCTTTCCCCTTCGGCTGCCAGGGTTTCAAGGCGGGCCTCCTGACGCCGGATGCGCTTTTCCAGCATATGGTTTTCGTAACGAAGAGCCTCCGACTCCGTTTCCAGGGCAAGGATCTCCCTGCCAAGCCTCTCCTCTTCCCGTATAAAGGCCTCTGCCCTTTCCTGGGCACTGCGGGCGGCTTTCAGGGCCCGGTCCATGGCTTTTCCGGAATCTGTGATCTTTTCGGAATTTTCAATAGCCGGGCATACCTCCACACTGCAAAGCAGCACCAGCAGCAGCACAGCACACCTTTGAGCCCTCTTCCCCAAAATACCTCCTCCGCACCCTGCGCCAGCAGATCCGCCTCTTGCCGGAAAAACTTTTCTGTCCTGCGGGGCATCATGCCACAAGTGTCCTTCAGGCTCAATCCGTTAAAATTCCCTCTCCTTTTTCCAGGGATTGCAACCTGGAGACAGGCAGGCTAAAAGACTTTCTGAAAGAGTCCGAGCTGCTCCAACGGTGCTGCCATTCCGGTACGATCCCGTCCGCCCCTGGGAGAAAAACCTCCATGCTCATAGAACTTGCCATCCGAAATTTTGCCATTATCGATGACTTAAAAATCCGTTTTAACCGGGGAATGAATGTCATGACCGGTGAAACGGGAGCCGGAAAATCCATCATCATTCAGGCCGTGAACCTGCTTCTCGGAAGCCGGGCCGATGGTCGCATGATCCGCCAGGGTCAGGACAGCGCCGAGGTGGAAGCCCTCTTTCAGCCTCCTCCGGAAAGCCCTGCGGCCCAGGCCCTTGAACGGCATCAGCTGAGTTCCGGAGACGGTCTCCACATCCGCAGGGTGCTTTCCGCCACAGGCAGCCACCGTATTTACATCAACGGGCGCATGGCCACAGCCCAGCTCTTAGGAGAAGTCACGGCCCAGCTTGCCAGCATTGCAGGCCAGCACGCCCACCAGAGACTTCTTGATGAAAGCCTGCACCTTTTTATGCTGGATGCCTATGCCGGTCTTCAGGAAGAAAGGGAAACCTACGCAAAAGCCTATGGGGATCTGGTGCAGAGCCTGAAAAATCTGGAAAGCCTGAAACGCCGCAAAGTCAAAGAAGAGGCTGAGGCGGATTTCATCGCCTTCCAGATCCGGGAAATCCGGGAGGCGAATCCCGGCGAAAACGAAGATACAGAACTGGAAACCCTGCGCAAAAAACTGCGCCATGCCCAGACCCTTGCCCAGATCCTGTCCCAGGTGGTGGAAGGACTTTATGAGGGGGAAGACGCCCTCTCCGGCCGTCTCAGCTCCCTGCGCAGGGAAGTGACCCGCGCCGCAGCCCTGGACAGCAGCCTCGAGACCGCAGCCGCAGACATGGAAGGCCTGGCCCTCCGTTGTGAGGATCTGGCGGGTCATCTGCGCCACTACCTTGATGCCATGGACATGAATCCCGCCCGCCTTGATGAGGTGGAGAGCCGGCTGCATCTTCTGGGCAAACTCAAAAAAAAATACGGAGGCAGTCTCGAAGCCGTTCTGGAACACAGAGAAAACCTTGAAAAACGACACAGGGAATCCGCAGATATCGAGGGCCGTATTCATGCCCTCGAAAAAGAGGTGGCAGGCCGTCACAAAAAGGCCGCAGCCCTTGCGCGGGATCTTTCTCAAAAACGGGAGAAGGCGGCCCAAGGACTGGCCCGGGCCGTGGAAAAAGAGTTGAGCGAACTCTGCATGGCCGGAACCCGTTTTCGTGTCGCCCTGCTTCCCCTGGAAGCGGTCTCCTCTCCCTGGCTTCAGGATGAGGGCCTTGGGCTTCAGGAACAGGGACGGGAAAGTGCCCAGTTCTGCATGGCCCCCAATGTGGGCGAAACAGAAAACCCTTTGAGTAAAATCGCCTCCGGTGGCGAGCTTTCCCGCACGGTACTGGCCTTAAAAAGTATTCTGGCCCGCAATGAGGCCGTCAGCACCATTATCTTTGATGAGGCGGATGCGGGCATCGGCGGTTCCGTGGCCGAAGCCGTGGGCCGCAAGATGCAGTCCCTTTCCCAAAGCCAGCAGGTGATCTGCATCACCCATCTGGCCCAGATCGCCAAATTCGGCCAGCATCATTTCCATATTGCCAAGGCTGTGGAAGAGGGCAGAACCTGCACCCGCATCACCCTCCTTTCCGAAGAAAAAAGAACGGAGGAGATGGCCCGGATGCTGGGTGGAGCCGCCATTTCTGAAACGACCCTGGCCCATGCCAGGGAGCTTCTCCGGGAAGCAGGATCCGAAACCGGACATCAAACCAGGTCTTGACAAATAACGGGCCTCGCCATAGGGATGCCGAAGAAAAGGCATCTTTCGGGGCCGTGCACCCTGTCATTTTTCCCATAGCAAGAAGGAGGCTGCCATGCCTATCTACGAATTCCGCTGCCTTGAATGCAAGGATCTTTTTGAACTGCTTGTCATGAAGTCCAGCGAGGAAGAGGAAGTGAGCTGTCCGCACTGCGGTGCCCAGCACTTTGAGCGGGTGATGAGTGCCACCACCTATGCCGTGGCTCCGGGGGCGGGCAGCGGGCCGGGCGGAAAAGATGTGGGTGTCAGCAAGCAGGAACGCACCTGTTCCAGCGGCTCCTGCTCCACCTATACCATTGCGGGGAATTAGACCCTTTCCCGGACTGACGATCCCCGAGTATGAAGGCTTTTTTTCTCCCCTCTCCCACTGGGAGAAGGGCCGGGGTGAGGACAAAAGGTTCACAAACACCGCTGAGCCCCCAGGGCCTGGATGTCCTGTAAAAGGCTCCGGCCCTGTCAGGGTACGGCTACCAGGTGATTTTAAAATCCACAATATAGGCCTGACTTTTTACATCCCGAAGTTCAAAGGTTTCCTTGTATCCCACAGAAAAACTGAACCAGGACAAGGGCGCAACGGTGGCCATGCCAAAGACCACGGTCTGGTTCTCATATCCCGGTGCCACCTCAGCCTGGAGCTGATGCACCCGGAAAACCTCTCCCTTGAGAGTCAGCCTGCCATCCATAAAACTCATCACAGCCCCCACGGAGGGAATGAGGCTGTATTCCCAAGGCAGGTTGTTCAGGGCCTCCGCAATCCAGCGCACCTCATCGGTGACAAAATCTTCGGGGATTTCCTTTTTCAAGCCCTGAAAGAGAAGTCCTGCATTGACAATGACATCCGGAGAGAGGGCATGGGAATAGCGCAGCCCGGTTCCGCCCCCGTATTCCACATATCCGGTATCGTCCGTAAAAATTTTGGACTTCATGTGGGTCACGGCAAAGGTCGCATTGGCCATCCATTCCACCACCCCGTTCATGCGGTACCAGCGTTTTTTGAAAAAAGGCATGAAAGCCGCATTCTTGTACTCCGTATCCAGATTGTCTTCCATCTCCATCTGACGGTAGGGAATGGTGAAACCCGTTGAAAAGCTGCGGGAATCCCCAAAACGCCACTCATAGGCCATCATCCCGCTGGAACCGGTTCCCGTATCCGAACCGATGGTAATGCTGTCCCGCTGTCCGGATACCACGATGTCCCTGTTGGAGATGGGCACAAAGGACATATGTTCTTTGGAGGATTCCCCGCTGCCGGACTCCGATTCGGAGTCGGAATCGGATGCTCCCGAATCAGCCACGTCGCCCTCACCTGCTCCCTGATCGCCGGAACCTGCATCGGTTGAACCCGTATCTGCTGAGTCCGTATCCGTTGAAGCCGTATCCGTAGCAGCACCACCGTCCGAACTTTCTGCTGATGAGGACACTGTGGAAGACGTTTCCCCTCCCGAGGTCTCTGCGGGTGCGCTGTCACTCGGGGCGGAAGATACGGCAAGATCGGAGGAGGATGCAGATCCGGAGGAAGCGTCAGCAGAAGCTGTTGAGGCTGTCCCTGCATCCGCAACTGGAGCCGGGGACGATGGGGATGCCGCCGGAGCGGAGGGACTTGCTGCCGGTGCTGGAGCGGCTGTCATGGCAGGGCTTGATGTCGGTGCAGCCGATGCTGTCCGGGTTACGGATGTGGGGGCCGCATAGGCAGGAGACATGAAGGCTGCCTGGGTCATGGTCTGGGTACTGGAACTGCCGCTTGTGCTGACATCCGGCGCATTGCCGAAAATGGCCTTGAAAAGAGAGGATTTGTTGGCCTTGGACCAGGCCACAAGCTCCCTCTTGGTTCCCGCAAAAGTCAGATCCGGAAGCACATCGGACTGAATTTTTAAATCCACGTTATCGTTCTGCCTGAAAATCCCGTTTCTCCCGTCCCGTGTGCGTACGGTATAAACCAGATGGGCATTGTAGAGCTTTCCCTGCTGCTGCATCCCGTTTTTAATTTCTTTTTCCGCAGGCAGGCTGTTGAAGATGGCCTGCCAGACCTCCTCATCACTGGCCAGGGTCTTTCCTGGAAAAACCAGAATCAGAAAGGCCGACAGGTACCTGATAATGCCCAGAAACTTCATGCTCCCCCCTGTGAAGTTATGCTGTTAAAAAGGGGGCGGCCCCCTTACGGATTCTTTCAAGCCTCTCAGTCTCTGGGAGAGGGGAAAAAAAGGAAAAAATCACTGTCCGGCACGCACGAGGCGGAACTGGCCGCTGCCGCCCTTGCCGCTGCCGTCGGCACCGCCGCTGCCGAAATAGAGAGTCCATGCATTGCCAGGATTAAGGGCGTAGGACGAAGAAGACCAAAACACAGAAGACGATGTCCCCGGAAAAGCGGAACCATGAATGGCAGGGCTATAGCATCTTTCTTCCACAATGGATTCTAATTCCTTGATATTGGGAAGCCGCCAGTCCGTATGGCCTGCAAAACCGCCACCTGCATTCCAAACTTCTGCCGCCTGCAAGGCCCCCTGCCAGGTGTGGGTACTGGCGCTTCCTGTGCAGGAAGAAGTACTGCCATCCCAGGTCTGTCCCAGGGAACAGCGCATCCACATGAGGCCCGTGGGCTTATGGGTCACGGTGCCGTCGGCGTGGATGTCAAAATCTTCCGTGGGGGTTGTCGGGGTAATGGCTGTATTTTCTAATCCGCTGCACACGGTTTCCGCCATGAGGGACGAAGAAAAAAAGAGGGCTGCAATCAGAGAAAGGCAGATAAACAGATAGCAAGGTTTCATGGAGAACACTCCTTATTTCAAGGTGCGAAAAATTATTTTTATTACCCTCACCCCAACCCTCTCCCCCTGGGAGAGGGGAGAAAAAAGGCCAAAATCACTGTCCGGCACGCACGAGGCGCACATGGCTGCCGCTACCGAAGCCGTCTTTGCCGTAGTAGTCGACATAGCCGCTGCCGAAACCGAGGCCCCACGCAGTGCCAGTATTGCCGGCGTAGGACGAAGAAGACCAAAACCAGGTGGATTGCGTATTGGGGAAAAAGCCGGTGTCAATGGAAGGATTTACACGGCCATAATGCACAATAGACAGCAGTTCTTTCTTTGTGGGCATCCGCCAGTCCGTCGCACCACAAAGCCCTGCTGCATTCACAGCCGTAACAAAGGCTAAGGTATCACAGGCAGAGCCGGTACAGGTGCCGCCATTCTGGGTGCCTGCATTTCCACCATTGGTGGCAGCATCGGGGTTGTACCAGGTATAGGTATGTTCTTTGTGACGAAGATTTGAGGCATCATTTACCTTCACCTCCCAGATGAGACCGGTATGGTTATCCCTCACACAAGACCATTTTGTACCTGAGGCTTCATCCCCACTGTCCGACCATGTGCCGCTCTGATTGGAAAGGGCCTGACCATCTGCACCCAGTTTGGTGAAGTCAAAGCCCGCCGCACCGGAGCCGGTTTTGGTGAGACTACCCGCACGGGCTGCCGCATCCCGTCCAAAATCCGCATCCTGATCGGGATGGGTGGCCACAGGACTTGTGAGGTTGTTCGTTGTTTCATCGGCCCACCAGTCGATACCCGTATCATTGAGGGGGGCGGTTCCGATCAGAGCCGCAACGGGTCTCGCAGAAATCTCATTGCTGCTTACGCCAGCTTCCTGACCCGCAGCCATGGGGCGCAGGATAAAATAGTACTCCGTATCATTGATGAGATCTGTGGCTGTGTAGTCTGTCACGTTTCCTGTCTCAAGCCTCTGGGTATAGCTTGCAGGATTAGCAGGGTCAATATTCGGACTGGATCCATAATAAAGAGCGTAATTGTCCGCACCGAAAACAGTGGCCCAGGAAAGACTTGCCTGTCCGTCTCCCGCCTGAGCAGTGAGGGCTGGGGTGGCCAAAACGATAAAGGTGGCGCTTACGGTACAGGGGCTTGTGATGGGGCCTGTGCTGTAGGTGCTGCCGATGCGGGTTCCGCCGCAGCCAGAGACGGAGTCGATGCCGTAACCGATGTCCGGGGTGAGGGTGAAGGAGGTGCTGGCGCGGTGCACGATCTCACGGGACGGCGGAGTGATGCCGCCTCCGGGGCCAGGGCTGGTGCTGACAGGGTGAAGAGTACTCTCACCGGAGGTTCGGACGAGGCGGGCGTGGTAGTCTGCGGTTTTAGGGGTATTAGAAACCCAACCGTGATCTGAACTGAAAAACAAGGCATTCGTACTGCTTGAAAGCTGAGGTGAAGAGCACCAGAAACGGCCTACCGGCGTTGCAGGAAACACCTCGGCGTGGATGGCCGGGTTGGCACACCGTCTCTCCACAAGGGTCTGGATTTCATTGATGGAGGGAAGCCGCCAGTCCGTATAGCCTGCCCCCCCTCCCTGATTGTTAAAATCCTGTACTGCCTGCAATGCCCCCTGCCAGGTGTGCATGCTGGCGTTTCCCGTACAGGTGTTACCATCCCAGGTCTGGCCCAGGGAGCAGCGCATCCACATAAGGCCCGTGGGCTTGTGCGTCACGGTACCATTGGCATGGATATGAAAATCCGTCGTGGGTGTGGTGGCTGTAATGGCCGTATTTTCGGTACCGCTGCATATGGTATCAGCCATGGCAGAAAGGGGAAAAACCAGGGCCACAAAGAATACAAGCTGGAGAAACACATAATGATGCTTCATGAACCATACTCCTTATTAAGGAAAACTGTCTTCATGGCCCTTTTGCCCTCACCCCCGCCCCCTCTCCCAAGGGGATGGGAGAAAAAAGGCCAAAATCACTGTTCGCCGCGCACGAGACGCACCTGGCTGGCACCGGACTTGATGGGGCCACCAACATCACCGTAGTAAAAATGGAGACCCCACGCCTCGCTGCCGTTGTTGGCATAGGGCGAGGAAGACCAAAACCAATTGAACTGCGTATTGGGAAAAAAGTCCGTGTCAATGGAAGGAGCTGTTGTTCTTCCCCTGTGAGCAATGGAGGTCAGTTCCTCAATGGTGGGCATCCGCCAGTCCGTCGCCCCACAAAGCCCTGCTGCGTTCACAGCCTGCACAAAGGCTAAAGTATCACAACCAGAGCCGGTGCAGGTGCCGCCATTCTGTGTTCCTGCATCCCCTCCGTTGGTGCTGGAGTCGGGATTATACCAGGTATAGAAATGATCTCTGTGTCGTAAGTCATTTATATCATTTACTTTCACTTCCCAGACAAGACCGGTGTGGTTATCCTTCACACAAGACCATTTTGTGCCTGCGGCTTCAGTGCCGCTGTCCGACCAGGTGCCGTTCTGGATAGAAAGGGGCAGACCGTCTGTACCCAGTTTTGTGAAGTCAAAACCTACTACACCTGCACCGTTTTTTGTCAGTACACCGGCTTTGGCTTCCACATCCCTGCCAAAGGCCGCATCCTGGCCGGGATACCCCTGGGCAGGCCGGGTAAGACTGTTGCTGCTGTTATCACCAAAAGTGCTGATCCCCGTGTCATTGATGGGCCGGGACAGAACAGGAACCGTATGGGGCAGGGCTGTCACCTCACAGCTGGGGATTCCCGGTGTTCCGGAGAAGGAAGGACGGATGACAATATAATAAAGCGCATCATTGGTCAGACCCGAAATCTGATAGGGGCTGACGGTTCCAAGATCTGCTCCCTCATAGCTTGCGGGAGTGTCCGGCTGGATGTTGGGTTGTCTGCCGTAGTACACCATATAGGATGTGGCTCCCGGAATTTCGTTCCAGGAAACAAGGATCCAGGTATTCCCGGCATGGGCGGAAACTTCCAGGCTTGGCCTGAAATTCACCTGAATGCTGCACGATCCCGTAATGGGGCCGGTGGTGTAGGTGGTGCCGTTTAAGGTGCCGCCACAGCCCGTCACCGTACCCATGTTGTAACCCGCATCCGGCGTGATGGTGAAGGTAGTGGTGTTGCCATGGGTAACCGTCTGGGCCGTAGCAGGGCTGATGCTGCCGCCCGTTCCTGCCGTGGGGGTAACCGTATAGGTATTCAGCGTCCATTGGGCCGTAAGGGTTGCGCCATTCAGGGGCATGGTGGCGGGAACCTCAGGACTCCAGCCATTGAAGGTATACCCTTCACGGGTTGGCGCTGTGGGAGCCGTCACCGCAGAGCCGTAAGCCTGGGTGATGGGCGCTACGGCAGAGCCGCCTGCGCTGTCAAAGCTAAGGGTATAGGTATGGATCGTGAAGGTAGCGTCTACCGTACAAGCTCCTGTAATGGGGCCGGTGGTGTAGGTGGTGCCACTTAAACTTCCCCCACAGCCCGTTACCATACCTATGCCGTAGCCTGTGTCCGCTGTAACGGTGAAGGATGTGGTTTCTCCATTGGCAACCGCCCGTGACAAGGGGCTGATGCTCCCCCCGCTTCCCGCGTTTGCCGATACCTGAAAGGTGTCCGGATTCAGGGCAAAACGTGCGGTGACCGTACAGTCTGTATGCACAGGGCCGGTCTGATAAATAAGGCTTCCCAGTGCAAAATCACCGCCGCATCCTGAAACCGACTCCACCTGGTAGCCTGAATCTGGAAGCAGGGTAAAGGCCGCAGTAAAACCCTGAATCACAGGGCTGGAAGCAGGTGTAATGCTTCCTCCTGTGCCTTCCACCACAGCCGTTACGGTGCGGGTGGGCAGGATGATATTTTTATCCACGATGTCACCGGTCTCAGCGTTCAGATCAAAAACATGCCACCATTCGTGGGGTTCTGTGGGGGGTGTCCAGGTTCTCAGCAGACCGGAAGCATCGTACAGACGCACTCGGGCACCGGATGCTGCATAGGAAGTTGTGTCAGCCGGGTTCTTAAAGACGATATATCTGTAAATGCCTGGCTGAGTCTGGTGAATGGTAATGGTTTCAGGGCCATATCCCGAATGGCCTTCCTGATCCAGAGACGCATAGGGCGGAGAGTTCTGACTGCCTGTGTTCGCATGGGAAACCGAATTGCCATCCGGGGTTGTCAGATAGGCATCCAGATCCTGAGGTTCTGCCCCCCAGCCCAGTACCATCCTGTACATGCCCGTTTCTGTGATGACCGGAGAAAGGGGAATATTTCTGGTCATGGGGAAGTCCGCAAAAACCATATCCCTAGCCTCTGAATCCGTATAGCCATCTCGCTGAATCGTCAGATCATAGATTCCAGTACACACGTTCGGGAATTCATAGTCCCCTCCCGTACTGCTTGCGTTCAGTTCCCATCCGTTGCCCCGCAGGGTAAGGGTTGCACCGTCAATCCCGTTTCCTGTTACGGCGTCCGTAACCCTTCCCTCCACAATACCGCAGGAAACCGGGGTAAAGGTAACGTTTACGGTACAGGCCCCGGTAACAGGGGCGGTGGTGTAGGTGGTGCCGATCAGATTACCGCCGCAGGTTCCTCCCACGGAGGCCGTATGCCCCGCATCCGGCGTCAGGGTGAAGCTTGTGGTGGCACCATGATTGACCGTCTGGGCCGTAGCAGGGCTGATGCTGCCGCCTGTTCCTGCCGCAGGCGTTACGCTGTAGGTATTCAGCGTCCATTGGGCGGTCAGGGTACGGTTTTCTGCGGGCATGGTGGTGGGAACTCCAGGACTCCAGCCGGTAAAGGTATACCCTTCACGGGTGGGAACTGCCGGAGCTGTCACCATAGAGCCATAAGCCTGGCTAATTGGAGAAACAGCAGAGCCGCCTGCACTGTCAAAGCTCAGGGTGTAAGTATTGACGCTGAAGGCAGCCTGTACCGTGCAGGCTCCCGCAATATAGCCGGTGGTGTAGGTACTGCCACTTAATGTCCCAGCACAACCCGTAACAGAAGCAATGCTGTGACCCGTATCCGGCGTGACGGTAAAACTTGTGGTATTGCCATGGGAAACAAAACGGGTCGGCGGATCAATGCGGCCTCCCGATCCCGCACTGGCAGTCACGGTGTAGGGTTGCAGGGTAAAGCTCGCACTCACCGTACAGGCTCCGGTAACAGGGCCGGTGGTGAAGGTATTGCCGCTTAAGGTTCCGCCACAGCCGCTGACAGAGTCAACGCTGTACCCCGCGTCCGGCTGCACCGTAAAGCTTGCGGTCAGGCCATGGCCGACGGATTGCAAAGCGGGAGTGATGCTGCCGCCGGAGCCACCCGTGGCATTCACCGTATAGCTGTTCCGTGTGAAACTTGCCGTCACAGAACAGGCCCCCGTAACCGGTGCCGTGGTATAGGTGCTGCCGCTTAAGCTGCCACCACAGCCTGTCACCGATGCTATGGAAAAGCCCGTATCTGGTGTGACGGTAAAATTCCCCCGTGCTCCGTGATGTACTCCCAGGCTGGAAGGCGTCACCGTCCCTCCTGCTGACTCTGCTGTAGCGGTCAGGGCGTAGCTTTTGCGGATAAACCCGGCTCTTACCGTGCAGGCGGCAGTCACAGGGCCTGTGGTAAAGGTGTTTCCGCTTAAGGTTCCGCCACAACCGCTGACCGAACCGATGCTGAATCCTGTGGCAGGCACAATCTCAAAGGAAGTTCGTTGACCCTGAGGCACAGCCCGTGATGTGGGTGCAAGGGTTCCGCCGGTACCGGCTTCCGTTCCCACAACAAAGGTTCCCGGAACCGCCTTGAAACGGGCGGTCACTTCACAGGCCTGGGTGATACGGCCTGTTGTGAAGCTTGTGCCGGAAAGCGTTCCTCCACAGCCTGTCACCGAATCAATGACAAAGCCTGCATCCGCCGACACCGTCAGGATCGCCGTACTTCCATGGGCCACTTCCTGGGATAAGGGCGTAAGGCTGCCCCCGGCTTCTGCCTTGGCGGAGACCACATACCGGGTCTGCATGGGCTTGAGGGATGCGGCATCATGGAAATGAAGAAATTCAATATTTTTTGGGGTAAGTGCATTGCTGTACACCCGGATCTCATCCACGTAGCCGTGAAAAAAAGCATCTTTTCCAAGACTGCTGACAAGATTCCCGATGCGGAAGGCTTCACTGCGGGTTTTTAAGGACGTGCCGAATTCCTTGCTGCCTGCGGCCTTTCCGTCCACATAATGGCTTACCTTTTTCCCGTCATAGGAAGAACAGACCTGCTGCCAGGAGCCACTTGCCTTTTCCCCGCTGCCCAGAGACTCCTGGGGGGCCTGGGTATCCACATGGGTAAACCAGGTACTGGAAGCACTTCCTGGAGAACTGGCCTGCATGATCCCATAGGCATTCAGAGTCTCCTCATCCCAGGGATCCGACCAGGCAAAAACCACTCCGGGAGAAGGAAGCGCTCCGGTAGTGAAGGCCCTTACCCAGAGACAGACCGTTCTTGGGGTATTCTCCGTGGGAAAGACCACCCCTGTTCCTTCGAGATAGCTTCCCTTGCCATCCAGAAAGAGGGCCTTGCCCACGGCCGCTTCCACAACCTTGGGATTGCCGTAGGAGGTAAGGGAGAGATCTCCGGAACTTCCCTGTACGGAACGTGGAGTTTCCGGACAGACGGCTCCAGGATTGTCCGGATCGTCAAAGCAGTAGCGAACCAGAGGCTTGGGAATGAACTCCACTTCTATGGTACAGGGCCAGCTGATGGTTCCCGTTGTGAAGATACCATCCTTGAGTCCGCCCCCGCAGCCATTGACCGCACCGATCATGTAGCCTTCATCGGGTGTTATCCTGAAGCGCGGTTTTGTACCATGTTCCACAGAATATTCATTTTCTTTATCCCAGTACAGGTTGGTTTCGGGTTCTACCCTGCCGCCTTCCATACCTTCGAGAATGGAAACAACGACAAGACTGGCATTCCCGTCCTCTTCATCTTCCAGCTCGTTACATCCTGAAAGAAAAAAGACAGAAAAAAGGAACAGCAGTATCAAGGCAATCCGAAGCTTCATCTTCTCACACCTCCACATCCATCCCGGTTTTCCGCAGGGGACAAGCAAAGACTATCCCCTTGGCCTAAACACACCCGCACAGGACATGCCTGAAAAAATCAAAAAAAATACACCCCAAAAATCAAAAAAACAGTATAACCAATTTAATTTTTTTGACAAATCCATAAAAAAAAATTCCAAAAAACCTCTATACAGACTTCATAATAGCACGTACTGCGCGGTACAACCTGAGTTTCTGTGTGACTACTATCTTAATCCTTACAGATTCTGCCTCTTTAATAAAGACGTCATTTGCTGTCAATTTGTTTCTTTTACGATAGCAGAAAGTAGATCCACCCCAATGTCTGCCCAATAAAAGAGACCGAGATCTTTCCGGTTAGGAAAAAACTCGGTCTCCTGTCTGATCGCAACTGCTAAAAAAAATATATTTTCGGGAACGCTCCAGAAATCAGAACTTGATTCCTGCTTCCGCAAAGGGACCCGAAAAGGTGGTGTCAATACGAACACCGGCCTCATCAATATCAATGAGGTCATGCCGCCATCCGCCTGCCACAAAAAGAGAACCAATCAGAGGCACACCGAAAAAGCTGCACCTTACCCGGCCAATACCGGAAACAATCTGGTTATCCCCAATGGAAAGCCCCCGCAGTTCAGCTTCAATCCCCAGCATCTCAACAGGCTCAAAACGGGCGGCAAGATAGGCCATGGGGATGGGCACATGAACACTTTTCTTCCCTGTGGTACTCCCCTGGGTCAGTTCGGCTTCCAGCTGGTACACCCGTACGTTGACACCAAAATCCACGCCTAAGGTACCCAGAGAGGCAAGCCCCAGGAAAGGCACCCCGTAGTAAAGGGCCACATCCAGCTGATCCATGGTCAGTTTAGAACTGTAGGGGAGATTGGCACCAAAGGTTTTTCCCGCAAAATTAAATTCATTTGACAGTTTACCGGTACCTTCAAACTCCATGGGAGCAGCCATCACCGCAATATTGGGAATGATGAGGGGCATATCAATCTTGAAGCGGCCCGCAGCCTGTGTTTCGCTGTCATACCCCAGGTCTTTTTCAAGATCCAGTTTGGTTCCGGACTTGCCACTCAGGGTAACCCCCAGATCACCGGAAGGCTGCTGCATCCATCCTCCCACCGCCACCTCCGCATTGAAAAGAGGAAGGGCCAGCAGGGACGCGGGAAAGGCCAGACAGCATAAAAGAGCCGTAACCATCACATTTTTTTTCATCATACACACCTCCTTAAAACCAGATTGTTGAATTTCCAATGGAACCATAAGATTCCAAGCCGCCTTCCTGTTCACAAGACTGCCAGATACTTTTACACCCCCGTATTTCCAGGGCTTCCCACCTTTTCCTGCAAAGATGCAAAAACGCCTTTACCCTCAAGAGCCTCCCGTTTTGTACCGGAAAGGATGGCTTTTACCCTGGCATCCGCCTCCTTTTCTCCCACATAGAGAGGGGCTTCTACCAGCACAAGACGGCACTCCTTACGGGAAAAAGCCAGAAAATTCCGAACCCGGATCTTCTCCCCCTCCTCTTCTTTCAGGCAGCGAAGGAACCATTCCGGCTTTCGCCATTGACCGGGTGGGCTGGAAAAGCCCAGAAGCTCCGCAAAGAGCAGCAGTACCGTTTCCACACCTTCAGCATCCTGAATTTCAAGGGCTACAGCCCCATCATCAGCAAGACCGGATATATCTTTTTCTGTCCAGGACAGATCCAGAAGACCGATGCAGTGTTCATGAAGATATTCCAGGGTTTTTTCTCTCCGGCTGATCAGCACGTCACTGTCCGAAAGAATTTTCCGGGCATTGCGGATGCTGATCATTTCCTTAATGGTGGGGCTTTTTCGCAGGGCCACATCCTCCGGATGGGTACGATAGCGGCTAAGGCCGTTGTCCAGTACCACAACATCCGGAAGTGCGCCTGCCTCTTCCCGGACGTAAAGCTTAAGATCCCGGAGGGATCTGGGGCTGTAGGCACTTTCTGCCAGAAGACGACGCAGGTTTTCCGCATCCACCCTGTCCGGATGTGCTTCCAGGAAAGCCCGGATAGTACGCACAAGTTCATCCAGTGCGATTTTTTTCAACAGGGTTTCGCGAAAAACCATGATCTCTCCTCCCTAAGCATTGCTACCTGAAAAATGAAAGCTAACCTTAGCGGAAAACAGAAGCCATGGAAAGACGGAAAAAAAAATCAGGCCCCCGTACGGCCAAAGCTTTTTTCAAGAAAACGTCTTTCCCACTGAATCCAGATGGGACGTCCATGGGGGCAGCGGGATGGTTGGGTGCAGGCATCCAGTTCTTTAAAAAGATGACGGATTTCCTCGGACTTCAGGGCCTGATTGGCCCGGATGGCGGAATGACAGGCCATGAGAATGAGACAGGCATCCAGGGCTTCGGCCAGACCATTGGCAAGATTCCCACGGGACATTTCCCCCGCCATATCCAGAAAGACCTGTCCCATATCCCCATGGCTCAGAAGATCCGGCACCGCCTTGATAACAAAACTGTTGCCTCCGAAGGGCTCTGCATGCAGGCCCATCCGGGCCAGGGCGGGTAAAAGTTCCAGGGCTGCCGCCGCTTCCCGGAACCCCAGCTCCACCACCTGAGGAACCAGAAGCTGCTGGGACACAACACTGCCCTCTTCGTGCCGCCTGCGAAGGGTTTCATACCGCACCCGTTCATGGGCCGCATGCTGATCCACCAGCACAAGACCGGCATCGGACTCACAGAGAATATAGGTGGAAAGAAGCTGACCGATGACCTTCAGTTCGGAATAAAAACCTCTTTTTTCAAAAAGTGTTTCCCGAACCTCCCGAAAGGCTCGGGGCAAACTCCCCCTCTGACCCTCCTTAAAAAACGAAGCCCCATCTTCCTGCTGCAATGGTTTTAAATCGGTCAGCGGACTTTCTCTTTTTCCGGCAAGAAAGGGTTGCTGCCGGGAAACAGGGGGCTGGGCTTCGCCCACACTCTCCGGCAGACACTCTTCCTCTGTGCTGTCGAGGGGACGGGTATGTTCTTTCCCCGACAAGGAAGGGCGTTCTGATGGATGGAGGACTTCCTGAGGCAGGGCCCCCTTTCCGGAAGTCTCCCGAAAAACCGGCAGAATCCGACCGTGGGTGGCCACAATACCACGCAGACTATCAAGATTCTCCTTTCGGGACTGTGAAGGATGCTGCCATTTCCCCCTATCCTCTGCACACAGGGCACGGGCGACACCATCGCGCACCGCAGCCCATACCCCCCTGCCATCGGCAAACCTCACCTCGTGCTTGGTAGGATGCACGTTTACATCCACCCGGTCGGGATCCACCTCAAGAAAGAGGATGGCCACAGGGTACCGGCCCGTCATCATCCGGCCCTTATAGCCTTCAAAAAGAGCCTTGTACACCGAACGATCCCGCACATGACGCCCATTGACGTAGAGGTAAATCCGCTGGGTGCTGCTGCGGGAAATGTCGGGAGATGCCACCCAGCCCCGCACCCGGATACCTGCTCCCTCCTGATCCACGGGGAAAAGATGGTGCTCCACCTCCTTTCCCAGCACATCCACGGCCCGGAGAAAGGGATCGCCCGCACCCAGATGACGCAGTACCTTGCCGTTATGAAGAAGCTTAAACTGCACATCAGGAAAACCTAAGGCAAGGGAGAGGAGAGTATCGGCAATGTGGCCCATCTCCGTACTTTCAGATTTGAGAAATTTTCTACGGGCAGGCACATTGAAAAAAAGTTTTTTGACGGCAATCACCGTACCCGGAGCCGCACCCGTTTCCGAGACATCGAGAATCCGCCCCCCTTCCACCACAATGCGCACTCCGGAAGAAGCCTCCTGTTCCCGGCTGACCAGCTCAAAACGGGAAACAGAGGCCATGCTGGGAAGTGCTTCTCCCCGGAAACCCAGGGTACGGATGGAAAAGAGATCCGCATCCGTGGCGATTTTGCTGGTGGCATAGCGTTCCAGGGATAAAAGGGCATCATCCGGCCCCATGCCCCTTCCGTTGTCTGAGACCCGGATCTCGGAAAGCCCGCCCCTTTCAATGGCCACCTCAATGAGGCTGCTCTGGGCATCCAGGCTGTTTTCCACAAGCTCCTTCACCACCGAGGCCGGACGCTCCACCACCTCGCCTGCGGCGATTTTGTTGGAAAGAATGTCCGGTAACACACGAATTCTGGGCATGGCCTTCTCCGCATAAAAAAGAGGGAAGGCAAAAGCCCTCCCTCTGTTCAGGTGATTTCCTGGAAGAGAAATACCTCATGGCACCCTTTCCCTCTGGGAGAGGGCCGGGGCGAGGGATCACTTTCAGGGCACCTACACTCCCTGAAAATAGCCTTACCACATTTCTCAGGGAATACGGGAACATCCCTCCTTCCCCGCCTCCCTGGCCCGCCGCACAAGACGCAGCAGAAATTCTGCTTCCAGAGGGGAAAGATCAAAGCGTCTGGCCGCATCCATGGCCAGATCCCCCAGGTTTTTTGCACTGCCCGCAAGCTCTTCCTCTGCAATCCAGGTGCAGGCTCGCCTGATGGCCGGGCTTTCCACCACCCCGTTCATGGCTTCTTCCCGTTTTCCGGATCGGCAAGACCAATGTTCCATGCGGCCTCTTTTTCATAGGCGTAGCCCGCCCTGAAAAGGGTACCTTCGTCAAAGGGTTTTCCCAGAAGCTGAAGCCCCATGGGAAGACCATTTTTTGTGAATCCGCAGGGCAAAGAAAGCCCCGGAATCCCTGCAAGGTTTGCGGATATGGTGAAGATATCGGAAAGGTACATGCTGAGGGGATCTCCCGCCGCAGCCCCTAAGGCAAAGGCGGGGGCAGGCGTTACCGGAGCGGCCATGAGATCACAGCGGGAAAAGGCCTCTGTAAAATCCCTCGCAATGAGGGCCCGGACTTTGAGGGCCTTGTTGTAATAGGCATCATAGTATCCCGAGGACAGGGCATAGGTGCCGATGAGGATGCGGCGCTTCACCTCTTCTCCGAAACCTTCAGAACGGGATCTTTCATAGAGATCAAGGAGATCTGTGGCGCCCTCCGTACGGTAGCCGTAGCGGATGCCGTCAAAACGGGCCAGGTTGGTGCTGGCCTCACTGGAGGCGATGACGTAATAAGCGGCCACGGCATAGGCCATGTGGGGCAAAGGGACTTCCACGGTTTTCGCACCGCAGGCTTGAAGCGCCCGTACCGCTTCCCGGATGGCGGCGGCCATCTCCGGATCCATGCCTTCGGCTCCGTGGTATTCCACGGGAAGACCGATGGTGAGGCCCGAAAGATCTCTGGACAGAAAAGAAGCATAATCCGGAACCGGGATGTCCACCGAGGTACTGTCTCTGGGATCATGACCGGCGATGGCCTGAAGCAGCAGGGCGCAGTCTTCCACATTGCGGGCCATGGGGCCGATCTGATCCAGGGAAGAGGCAAAGGCCACCACACCGTAGCGGGATACCCGGCCATAGGTGGGCTTCATGCCCACCACGCCGCAATGGGCCGCAGGCTGACGGATAGACCCACCCGTATCCGATCCCAGCGAACCCAGGCAAAGTCCTGCGGCGACAGAGGCGGCACTGCCTCCCGAAGACCCTCCGGGAACGCGGGTGATATCCCAGGGATTTTTTACCGGCCCGAAAAAAGAGGTCTCACTGGAAGAGCCCATGGCAAACTCATCCATATTCAGCTTGCCCGTAATCACAGCCCCGGCCTGCAACAGTTTTTCCGCAACGGTGGCATCATAGGGCGACATGAAGTTTTCCAGCATACGGGAGGCACAGGTGGTGCGCATCCCTTTAGTGACGATAAGATCCTTCAGGCCCAGGGGAATACCCGTCAGAGAACCCGCCTCTTTTTTACGGATTTTCTCATCCGCAGCCTCCGCCTGGATCATGGCACTTTCACCGGCCACGGTGATGTAGCTGTTGATCAGGGGGTCTTTTTTTCCGATATCTTCCAGGATCTGCCGGGTCAGTTCCTTTGCGGTGAACTCTCCGGCGTCCAGATGCCTGCGTGCCTCATGGATGGTCAGCCCCTTGGCGCTGATCATATCCCGCCTCCTTACGTTATTTTTATGGCCCGTTGGAACAGGCCCGTGACATCAGATGAATAGTGACATGAGGTGAATAGGATCAGCCTACGATTTTCGGAACCATGAAATGGCCGTCTTCAGACTCCGGCGCATTGGCAAGGGCCATCTCCACACCCACATGGACTCCCACCCCATCCTCCCTCAGGGCATTCACCAGATGCACGGCATGGGACATGGGCGCAATCCCTTGGGTATTCACGGACTGCAGGGTATCCACATAGGCCAGGATGGTATCCAGCTGCTGGGCCATGCGCGCAATTTTGTCCTCTTCCATATGCAGACGGGCAAGGCCAGCCACATGCAGAATTTCTTCCCTTGAAATTTTCATCGTAATTTTTCTCCCGGAATTAAAAACTTTTTCAGCCGAAGAACTATTCCGCCCGCAGCACAAAGCCCCGCACCCGTTCCGCTGCCAGTTTTTCCAATACAGGTTCTGCGGCATCCCGCTTTCCGAACCGGCCTACCCGAACCCGGTACCAGACGCCACCTTCGGCATCCGTTCCTGTCACGGCATAGGCCGCATAACCGGAATCCCGAAAACGCTTCACCAGGAGGGCTGCATCTTCAGGTTTCTTCACAGCAGCCACCTGAATGGTGTACAGCCCTTCCGAAGAAGAAACCGTTGCAGCGGGTGACCCGGATGAAGATGCGGATGACGAGACGGAAGGCTTTGGGGGCGTCGCGACCGGAACTTCGCGGGGCACCGTCCTCTCCCGGATCACCGCCTGGGATGGGACGACAGGTGGCGGAACAGCAGCTATCCTTTCCTCTGTCTCCGGAAGAGAGATCCGCTGCTGCAAAGTTTCCTCTTTCCTGGATGTCGGTGGCTGGGCAAGGGGTGTTTTTTCTCCTGGAAAACGCTGGGTCTTTACGGGCAGATCCGGAGGAGAAAAATCTTCTTCCTGCTTGAGGGCCTCAAAAAAAGCCAGCTCTGGCGTTTCAGGAGAAACAAAAGCCCTCTCTTTCATGAGAAGACGGCGGATGCGGGCTTCCATGTCCGGAATATCAAAGGTGACAGGAGAAATCCCTCTGCCCACAAGTACACCAAGAACAAACATGATCCCTCCGACCAGGGAAACGGAAAAAAACCAGTCCCGACCTGCCGGAGAATCCGTAATGCCACCTGCCTCTTTTTTTTTCTCAGCCCCTCCCCCCATACCCGACTCCTTCTGTCCTACATTTCCTCAGGAGCAGAAATGCCCAGAAGCACAAGTCCATTGCGGATCACCTGCTGCACGGCACGGATCAGTACCAGCCTTGCTGAAGAAAGAACCGTATCTTCACCCAGCACCTTATGCCGGTTGTAATAACTATGAAACGCGGATGCCAGCTCCATCAGATAAAAAGGAATCCTGTGGGGCTCCAGATTTTCACCCGCAAAAGCCATGACTTCTGAAAAACGTCCCATCTGCTTCATGAGGGCAATCTCTTCAGCTTCCACGAGAAGATCAAGCCGGGTCTCATCCGCCAGAACGCCTGTCTCTGCAGCCTTGCGAAGGATACTGGCAATACGTGCATGCACATACTGCACATAAAATACCGGATTCTCATTGCTCTTCTTTTTGGCCAGTTCGAGATCAAAATCCAGGGTGGTTTCATAGCTGCGCATCAAAAAGAAAAAACGGGCTGCATCCCTGCCCACTTCATCCACCACAGCCTTCAGGGTTTCAAACTCACCAGACCGGGTACTCATGGCCACGGGCTGACCGTTACGCAAAAGGGAAACCAGCTGCACCAGAATCACCTGAAAACGATCAGGATCTGTTCCTGTTGCACCGACTGCGGCCTTAATACGCTTGATATAACCATGGTGATCCGCTCCCCAGACATCAATGACGCGGTCAAAACCCCGCTCATACTTATTTTTGTGATAGGCGATATCCGAAGCAAAGTAGGTGGTAATCCCGTTGTTGCGTACCACCACCCTGTCCTTTTCATCCTGCCAGTCCGTGGTGCGGAACCATTTGGCGCCATCCTTCTCATAGACAACCCCGGTAGTCTCAAGCTCCTTCAGCACCGCATCCACGGCTCCGGAGTCATAGAGACTCTGCTCACTGAACCAGTGGTCATGCACGACACCAAAGGCTTCAAGATCTTCCTGAATCCCCTTGAGGATACTCTGGGCGGCAAACCGGGCACAGATCTCAATGCCCCTGGCCTCATCCGCACCCGCAAGCTCGGGAAAACGTTCCTTTGCCTCAAGGGCCAGATCCCGGATATAGTCTCCCTGATAGCAGTCTTCCGGAAAATCCAGCGTCTCCCCCCGCGTCTCCCTGAGACGCAGCCAAACCGACGTCCCCAAAGTACGAATCTGCCTGCCCGAATCGTTGGTATAGTACTCCTTTTCAACGGAATAGCCGCAGGCGGCAAGGATACTGGCCATCGCATCCCCCACCACAGCACCCCGGCCATGCCCGACATGAAGCGGGCCTGTGGGATTGGCACTCACAAATTCCACCTGTACCCTGCGGTTCATCCCCGTATTCACACGGCCAAAGTTCTCCCCCTGATCCAGTACGTCGCGGATTACCGGCAACCAGGCTGAAGGCTTCAGATGAAAATTGATAAAACCCGGCCCCGCGATCTCGATTTTTGCAAGCATGGCCTCAGGGTCTTCCAGATGAGCAAGAAGTATTTCCGCAATCCTGCGGGGCGCCATTTTCTGGGCCTTTGCTCCTGCCATGGCAATGTTTGTGGAAAAATCCCCATGGGTCTCCGCCCTCGGAATTTCAATATCGAAATCCGGAAAATCCGGAGAAACCAGCGCCCCTGAGGCAAAGGCCCGCTGCACAGCATTGTTCACGAGGTTTTTTAACTGATCTTTCATGGATAATGACCTTCCCGGAAATTCACGCTCATCCTGTCCGAAATCCTTTTCTCCAAATAAAGAAGGCGCCAGAGTCCAAACAAAAGAACTCCGTCGCCGCTCTGTGCGGAACCTGCCCCAGATACGGACTCAGATATCAATATCCACGCCGCCCTCGTCTTCGGCAAGCTTGATACTGCCCTTATCCTTGTCATCCAGTTCTTCAAAATCATCCTCATTGTACACATCTTCTTCCATATCATCGTCAAGAAGATCATCAATGAGATCAGAAGCTTCCTCTTCTTTCTCAAAGCTCACCGGTACGGCTTCCTCACGGGAGATAAAATCCATATCATCAAAAACCAGCTCCCTGCGCTCTTCCCCTCCTTTAAAAAGCGAAATCACCGTCTCTGCAAGGGGTTCTGCAAAACCCGCAGGTGGATACATGTTGTGGGTACGCAGTGTCGCAATCAGAGCCTCTTTGCCTGCTGCCATGGCAGATGTCACAAGCTCCGCCGTAAAAGCTTCCTCACAGAGCAGGGAAAAAATACCCGTTTCCAGCTCTGCATACTCCTTGATGGTCAGGGCATTTTCTGCATCCCTGAGTAAAAGATACTTCTGCTTCATTGAGATCTCCTTAAGACCTGACATTTTCAGGCCCAGTGTGGGAATGCAAAAATAAACCTGTTTATTATAAACGCTCACTCCGGCCTGTCAATAATAGGCTCACACAATAGCCCTCCATCCCATAAAAATTGCCCATGGATTTCCATACAACAGCCTTCATTGAAGTGCCCTCTTCAGCAATCCCAGGCCCATATTTTTTTAATACCATACTGTTAGACATCCCATGGCTTTTTATGGACACCACCGTCCAGGAACCGATGGCGTGAAAAAGAAACCCAACAAACAAAAAAACATTGACGCCGTATAGTCCTCGGTGCTACACAACCGAACTGTTGATGCTGGGAGGAGTGGCCGAGTGGTTGAAGGCGGCGGTCTTGAAAACCGTTGGGTGTAACAGCCCCGTGGGTTCGAATCCTACCTCCTCCGCCATGCGGAATGCAATACACGGAGAGATGGCCGAGTAGGTCGAAGGCGCACGCCTGCTAAGCGTGTATACGCCAAAAGCGTATCGAGGGTTCGAATCCCTCTCTCTCCGCCATTTTTAAGATTTTTTACATCTGATTTCAGCACATTAGATACAAAGCAGGAAAAATGTCCATAGGGCTATCCATAGGGAACCCTTGTGGTAGAAAAGATCAGACCCAAAAACAAAAAAGATAAAGAAGCCGGAAATTTTTGGCTTCTTTTTTTTATGGAAAAAATGGGAAAGGCATATACCTTTCCCGTTTATTTTAAGCGGAAACATTTTTGATGGATGACTTAAAAGCTTCGATGTCCTCGGCACACCACCCGATGAGCTTGCCGTCCTGACCAAATCTTCTCGGCTGCGGGAAAATCCCATTCTTGCACCATCGCCAGATAGTGCTTCTGGCCACACAAAATTCCGACATTACGTCCCTCACCCGGTAGAATTTTTTCTCTTTGATTACAATTCCCATTCCTTCTGCCAAAGAGGTCTGTTCCGTTTTATCTTTCATCTTTTCTGTTTTCACACCTCACTCCTTTCATCCGCTCTAAGGTAACAGTATCTGCACAGCATCCTGAGGCCCGGATCTACGGGTTGTCTGCCGCAGCAGGCGCATTTTTTCCGGCCCTGACGTCGGACTGTTGTCCGGAGTCTGGCCCTGTCGTTTGTTTCTTTGATCTTCAGCAGTTCCGCGCGTGAAAAAATCCGTTTTCCTCCGGCACCCTTGTAGCTCCGGAGCTGTTTCCCTGATGCCTTTTTATTAAGGGTGGTCGGATGCCATCCCGTAAGGGCCATGGCCTCCTGAATATCCACCGCATCCTCTGCCGGGATCACAGGCTGGGGACGCTGCTTCCGGAACCGGGGAAGGGAGAGAATTTCTTCCATGGACACAAGGCGCTCTCCCCTGCTGTTTTTCTCGGAACGGATTTTTCCCATACGGATCCAGGAGTGGAGGGTGGCCGCCGGGATTTTAAGGCTGCTGGACACGTCCCTGATGCTTTGCATGATGTGCCTCCTATGCCACCTGCCAGAGGCTGTCGATGCGTCCGGCTTTGAGGCGGCGTTTCAGATTGGGATCCCGGAGTCCGCTTTTTCTGGCCTCCGTTTTGGTGCGGGCCATGGCCATGGATCGCCGGGGTTTTTCGGCCCTGCGGTTCCGCATCCGGTAAAAGGTGATGATGTGCAGGGCGCGGCTGCCGGGGCAGGAGATCACGCAGAAATCATCCAGCCTGTGCAGTATCCGGCCTTCCCGGTTGGGCATGGCCACGCCTGCGGCGAGGACGGCCAGCAGATGGGGCAGGCCGAGGTTGCGTTCCCGCATACGGCGTTCGGCGTGTTCGGTGAGGGAGACGAGCATGGGACCTCCTTCATGGGTATGAATTGTGAGGATTGCAAATCTCTATCCTAAGCCGCTTCCACCCAGGCCCGGATTGCAGGAAGTTCTTTCATCAGAGCGTTTTTGAGGTGTGTCTCTTTCCGGTCTCCGGTGAAGTATCCCCGGAACGGCACGACCAGTATCCGCCTGCGGCAGCCCTCGCCCAGTCTTTCAAAATCCGGTTCTTTGTCGTGGCAAAAAACCAGACTGCATATCGGCCTGAACTCAAAGGGCTTCTGGAATTTTAAGGCTCCGAAAAGGGTATCCCCGCTGACGATGGACTTAAACCAGGAGACCCGGGGAAGAGGCAGGCCGCTTAGGCTGATGACCAGCTTTTTGCCCCGGATACGGGCGCGTTCAAACGGGCTGTGGATGTGCTGAAAGTCGATGGATGCGGTGTTTTCGTCTCTGGCCAGTGCCATCAGCATAAAAGCCAGAGTGCTTTTGCCGCTGCGTGAAGGGCCATGGAGGTACAGGGCTTTTTCATTGGGGCCATCCCCCAGACATGCGGCCATCCATTCCCGCAGGGCATGAATGACTGCGGCATCCTGAATGCTGTCTTCGAGAAAGCGCAGCCATGTGGGGCATCCGGTTTCGGGAGGAAAAAGGGTTGTCTGAGGTGCGGTCTGGGCCTGCTGCATCATGATGGTGGCCTCCTTATTTCTGGTGTGTTTTCCGGAAAACCTGCTCCCGGATCAGTTTTCTCTTTTCGGCATCCTGTCTGGCCCTTTCCAGGGCCTTGCCACACTGCTCATAGCTGCGGGACAGCATTTCCAGAGCGTCTGTTTTCATGCCAGCTCCTTTCGGGGTTCTTCGGCCTGCTCTTCTTCGATGATGGCATTCATCCGCCGTATCAGACGGCTCCTGCCGATGTCCCAGCCGAGTTTGTAGGCCGAGTTGATCACGTCCAGAATGTGCCAGAGATCTGAATCCGAAGCTCCTGCGTCCACGATGACCAGCCCATGGCCGGAAGGCCCCACCAGTGTGGCTGTGGAGGCGGTTCTTTCAATCCGGCATTTTTCGGGAGGGTAGCATGTCATCTGCCGCCTCCTTCCAGAAGCATCTGCTCCATGGCTTTTACATTGGCCAGATGCCGGGCAAGGTCGCCCACGGTGCGATGCTCTTTCGCCGCACGACTGAGGATGGCGCGGGTCTGCTGTCGGTTGCCCCTGCCCGTGAAGCCCAGGCGGATGTTTTGGGAATTGCATTCTTCCTTTGTCATGGCTATACTCCCTTCGCTTTGTGTTGTTTTCAGCCCTTGTACGGTGGCCGCCGTGCAGGGGCTTTGCTTTTTATGAAGACTGGCGCTCTTCAAAGATAAATTTGCTCAATTCCAGGAAAAATGTGGCAATCTGCAAGAATCCCTTTGCGATCTTCAGGTGAAAAACTCCAAGCTTCCCAAAGACCCTGAAGGGAAGCGGATGGCAGAGGAATTGACGGAGCACAGGAGGGCATTTTTCAAAAGAAAAGCCTCGGGTGCATATCACGAAGCGGTTTATTGCTTTTCGTGAAGGATGCCCGTGGGTTCCCCTGAAGGATTCACTTTTTGCGGATACGGCAGATGGGGTGTGCGGCAGTTGACGCAAAATTGCTTCTGCCAAATGACGGGCATGAGTCTCATCAATGGAAATCCTGACAACCTCACCGCCAGCCAGATCAAAACCAAGCCCCATATGCCCGGTTTCGGAATCGAAAGTGGTTATGTTTCTCCATGTGGCTGGAAGATAGATAGCGGATATCCGGCTCATGTGTGTTTCTCCCTTGTGTTGTTTTCAGCCCTTGTGCGGTGGCCGCCGTGCAGAGGCTTTTTTGGGTAAACACTAGGCTGATTTAATTAGCCAAGTTAATGTATTTTTTAGTCTTGGGCTAAAAAAAAGACGCAAAAAAAGCCCTTGTAAAAGGGCTTTTGGGGGAACCTATCGGATTTATTTGTTTTTAGAAGGGTCTGGGGGAAGGATTTTTATAAAGGAAAAATAGGTGTCTCCCCTCTGGAGCATAAAGATGTCCATGGTCAGGGGGCCACGGGTGGGGCGGTGCAAACGTGCCAGACGGCGGGCAGCTCCGTCATTGTTCACTTCTTCTATAAGGGCTGTTCGTTCTTCGGGGTCTATATAGATCTGGTCTGGCGTTTCTATATGCCTGGGGTCGTAACCGAGAGCTTCATGCCACAGCCCCCAGTGTGCATCCAGAATTTTTGTCCTGGTGGAGATGATGCGGAGTACGTCCGTCCCACCATGATCCCAGACCCAGCCAACCAGTAAATGCCTGATTTTGTGACACGCCAGAAAAACAACATCCGGCAGCATGGCATCCTGTATGCGTCGGTCTTGCCCGGAACGCCTCTCCTCGTGAACAGGAAAGTCTTCCCTGCGCCTGTCTGGAGTCTGGCGCCGCTCCAAGGATAACCTCAGGCGTGCCGCAATTACTCCCCCACGGCGGATTGTGGCGTGGCAGGATAGGAAAGCTCTGTTTTCAGCGTAAGAATTTCTGTTTTCAGTGCCATGTTTTCGGTGCTCAGCACACCCATTTTTTGCACCAGATCTGTCTTTTCTGTCTGTAGCGTCTGAACTGTCTGCAACAGATCATCAATGCGCCGCTCCAGCCGTTCCACACGATCTTCCAGCCTCTCGTTTCTCCTGTCAGCCCTCTCCAGGGCCTGCCTCATGTCCTGTATGCGCTCATCATAAATGTCCATCGTACGACTCCTGGCCTGCTCCCGCAGGGCCTGTGGCATGAATGTCGTCGAAGCCTGGACGGGGGTGGGCGCATGACAGGCAGAAGCTGCGGACACGCTCGTACCTTCATCCTGCAAAATCTCACGCGGATCTATTTGCAGGTAACGACAGATATCAGGCCACTTGGAAGCTGCGGGGGACTTAAACCGCCTCCATTGCGATACTGTGGCATCGGAAACACCCATGTCCGCCGCAAACTGTTTGGCGGGGATTCCGAGGGCTTTTATCTGTCGATCTATGAGGCTGCATATGTGAGGTGTCTTTGTCATGAGCTTAAAATACCCCGCCAGCCAAAAAAGGGGAGAAAAAAATTTAACAGATGTTTTGCCAAGAGCTAAAAATATTATTGACCTGGCTTTTTTATTGAGCTAACAATGTCCCCATGAAAAAGATACCTTTTACAACCACAATGGCAAAACTGGCAGGGATCAAACCCGCTTCTCTCTCAAAATTATGCTCGGGCCAGACACTTCCTGCCCGGGAAACATGCATCCGTCTTTCTGAGGTAACGGGTCTGCCTCCGACAGTTTTTATGTGGCCAGACAGATATGGAAACCCCTGGCCTGCATTGCGGGAAAACTGGCACGAAATAGGCCCCTACATCATGGATCGGAAATCCGGAGAAAACCCAAAGCTTCCCCCCTGCCTCGCGGCCTTTGGGCAGCAGCCGGAAGCAAAATAAGCAGATTAAAAAGCAGGATGAACGCAAAAATTCCATTCATTTCTGCGGGAAGAAAATTTCATTTCTCAGGATAAAAAAACAGGCCAGTCAAAGGAGCATCCATGAACGACATCAACGCCATTTTGTATGAAGCCCTGATCCAGAACCGAGAAGATCAGGTGCTGGTACCGCAGGTGGCCACCATGGCAGGCATGGCGGCACGAACCGTCTACGAATACTGCTCCGATCCCCGCCGCACTCCGGACATCCGGGCCATCCGTGCGGCCTTTGCCGTGACCCAAAGCCCCACCATCAAAATGCTGCTGGAACCTCCGGGATGGCGGCTGATGCCGGTTTCTGATCTGGCCACACCCGGAACAAACAGCCTCAGCCATGAAATCGAAGATGTGGTCATCCAGACCGGCGCGCTGATGCAGCATCTCCGGGACGGGCTGATGTCCAAAGAAACGGCCACGGTGGTCAAAACCGCCCGGCTCATCGGCAATCTGGAAAGGGAAGTCATGGAAGTGCGAAGACTCTTTGAAGACACCGTAAGGAAGGGGGGAGAATGGGAAGCCTGATCGCCGTATCCGGCACCCATGGCGTGGGTAAATCCACCCGCGTTCTGGAGCTGGCCCAGGAAATGAAGATGCAGCACCCCGGCGCTACGGTGGGACTCATTCAGGAGCTGGCCGCCTGCTGCCCCATACCTGTCAGCCCGCACACAACGCCCGAGGCCCAGCGCTGGATTTTTGCCACCCAGCTTGCCCAGGAGCTGGAAATGCTCTGCCGCTATGATCTGGTGATCTCCGACCGCAGTGCGGTGGATGCCATTGCCTACACCCATGCTTCAGGGTTTTTTCGTCTGGCAGAAGGCATGATGGGCCTTATGGAAAGCCATCTGCCCCTGTACGAGCGCATTCACTTCCGCATGAGCGGCAAAAATGACTTTCACTTTGCCGATGGTGTTCGGGATGAATGCCGGGATTTTCGTCTGCGGGTGGAGCGCACCATGCTGGACATTTACGCCCGTCTGGGCCTTGGCAAGGGGTCTCCGGGTTTTGTGCTGGAGTAAGGGGGGAGTATGGAAGATTTCATTGCTTTGACAATCAAGAGAAAAAGGCTTTTGTCTCAGCTTATGAAACGAAAAGCCCTGAACCTTGAAGGCCCTGAAAAGCGTGTGATGCACCTCAGGGCCAGACTGGCAGATCTGGATGCAGACAGGCTTGAGAAAGAATACGGGACGCCGGTT
The DNA here is from genome assembly GCF_059569355.1 of Desulfobotulus sapovorans DSM 2055. Taxonomy (NCBI): domain Bacteria; kingdom Pseudomonadati; phylum Thermodesulfobacteriota; class Desulfobacteria; order Desulfobacterales; family Desulfobacteraceae; genus Desulfobotulus; species Desulfobotulus sapovorans. The sequence goes on from NZ_JCANVJ010000020.1 coordinate 61,983, forward strand.
TGACTGGTTAGCCGGGCAGGGAGAACGCTATGGGAAAAGCCGTTGAATTCTTAAATCCCGAAGAGCGGGCAGTCATCGCCAGGAGGTGTTTTCAGGAAGATTCCCGCAGCAGCACCGAAAAGGAGTTGCGGGGCCTGTGCCCCTTCCATGACGACAAAAACGCATCCTTTTCCTATTCTCCGGGAAAAGACGCATATAACTGTCTGGCCTGCGGTGCTGCCGGTGATCTCATTAAATTATGGGGTCATGCCCAGGGCAAGGCATCCCCGAAGGAGGCGTTTCAGGCATTCTGTGGCCAGTACAAGCCACAGGATCAGCCAGCAGGGGGCAGTGTGCCAACGACAGAGCAAATGGCAGCGGCGTGGGATCAGTTTCCCCCTCTGCCTCCGGAGATGTGCTCCCGTCTGTGCCGGGACAGGGCATGGACCGAGGACGGGATCACATCTCTGGACCTTAGACTGCAAACCCTCCGGTGGAATCCCAAGGTCGGTGGTTTTGTAGATGACAGGTACAAAAACCGAATAGCCTTTGCGGTACGGGACGATTCCGGGAAAATCCGGAACATTCGCTCGTACATGCCCGGTGCCAGTGAGTTTAAACTCCTTTCCGTTGCCAAGGGCATGGGAGAGAGCCGCCTCTGGCCGCATCCTTCAACGCTGACTGATGGCCCTGTCTGGATCTGTGAGGGCGAGCCGGACGTAATCTGCGCCCGGAGCCACGGGATAAACGCCATTACCCAGACCACAGGTGCCCTGAGCTGGAAAAAGCAGTTCAATTTAAACTTTGAGGGCCGGGATATGGTGCTGGCCTATGATGCCGACGGCGCAGGGATTCGGGGGGCGGACAAAACAGCGGCTTCTTTATCAAAGGTGGCGGCGTCGGTTCGTGTTTTAAAATGGCCCGACTTCATGGGCCGGGTGGATGGTGCGTGGCCCGAGGGTGGCGGTCAGGACCTGACGGACTGGTTTGCAAAGCACAGGCGGTCAGCCTCCGAACTGGAAGCCCTTCTGGGGGAAAGTCCAGTCATGGCTTCCGAGCCGGGTCGCCCTGAATCCGTAGAACGGTTTTTTTCCGGCCGCTCTTTTCAGCATGCAAAACTCGCCCGGGAGCTGTACCGGGAAAACCCCCTGATTTTCGATACCAAAACAAAGACCTTATATAGGTGGAACGGGAAGAACTGGGCCAGCATCAGTGAAGTGGTGATCCAGCAGCGGGCACAGGCCCTGCTACAGGATGAATCCACCATGGCGAGAATATCCGATGCCACGTCACAGGTGGCTGTCATGGCGGCCATGCCTGCAGAGCAGGAACTGGACAACAATCCGGATCTGGTCCCCCTTGAAAATGGCATGCTCAGCCTCTCCACGGCGGAGCTTCTGCCCCATACCAAAGAGTATTTAAACACCTACAGACTGCCAGTATCCTTCGATCCTGATGCAAGATGCGAGCGCTGGGAGCAGTTTTTGGCAGAGACCATTCAGGACGTGGCAACCATAAAAGTGGTGCAGGAGTGGTTCGGGTATTGCCTCACCCGTGACACCAGCCATGAAAAGGCCATGTTTTTGATCGGGCCGGGCAGCGATGGCAAATCAACATTTTTACACGTCATTCAGGAGCTGATCGGGGAGCGCAATTCATCGGCGGTCAATATGACTGACATGGCCAAAGAACATTACAGGGCCACGCTGATAGGAAAGCTCCTGAACACCGCCTCCGAGACCGAGGGGGCTGCCTTTGAATCCGACTGGTTCAAGGCCATCGTTTCCGGAGACAAAATTTCTGCGTCCTTCAAATTTAAAGACGTTTTCGATTTTTCCCCCTACGTCAAGCTGATGTTTGCCAACAACCGCTGGCCAAAGGTCAAGCTCATCTTCTACAGTCCAATTTTAATAATCCAATGAATTCAATGCGATAAAAAGCAATAACAAACCTTTGGCACCACCTGTTATCCTGTTTTCCCAAAACGCTCTTTTTTATGTTTCGCAAATTGCCTGTGGCATGGCCACACCAACAGCCTTGAATATTTTTCCACATACGCCATGACTTCTTGTACGAAGTGCAAGTCTTCGACCATTATCTTCCACAATAACTCTTTGCAGAGACTCAAGGTCATTGCGGATGGTTGCCCATTCAAAGTGATGACCAGCGGCTTCAAGTCTCATGGCGAGCTCTT
>NZ_JCANVJ010000021.1:0-62582 GCF_059569355.1 Desulfobotulus sapovorans DSM 2055
CTGGCCCTGGGCGCAGGAGCGCCCGGTAGTGCGTTCCCACGCTGGAGCGTGGGAACGATAGGACAAATCCGATTACCATACTGACTCAGCCATGCAGTCGCAGATTTTGCCCATGCAGCACTAAACCCCTCGTTCCCAGGCTCCAGCGTGGAAACGAGGGCCTCGCAATGTTACCCCCCACCGTTATGAAATGCCGAATGGATATGAAACTTCTGACCTAAAACTTCACCCTTTACACCCATCCCATAAGCTGCTACAAAGCAGAACATTGTTTCAGAAACAAAAATACGTCCTCTCATCGCCCCTAACCCATGAGCCGGAGTTGCATCTCTCCATGCACATTCTCGCCGCCTTTGCCATCTTCCTTGCCTTCACCAGTTCCTTCATTCCGCTTTCCGAAGAAAAGGAGCAGCACACCGTTATCGTGGCAGACCCGGATCAGCGCATTGTGCTGCGGGCTCCCATAATTGCCGATGAAACCATCCACTTCCGCCATCTTGTTCGCCAGAGTTTTGACTATTCCTGCGGATCTGCGGCCCTGGCCACCCTGCTCAACGCCTCCATGGGCGAAAAATTTACGGAACGTCAGGTGATCCATGGGCTTATGGAGTACGGAGACAAGGAACAGATCGCGGCCCGAAGGGCCTTCTCCCTTCTCGACATGAAACGCTTTGTCAATGTGCTGGGTTACAATGGCGCGGGCTACAAGGCCAAAATGGAAAACCTGCTGGATCCCCAGTACTGGCCCGCCATTGTCCCCATACAGATCTTCGACTATCGCCATTTCGTCGTCTTTCGCGGCGTCTATGGAGGCCATGTCTTCATTGCCGATCCCTGGCGGGGCAACAGCAGTTATACCCAGGCCCAGTTTGAATCCATGTGGTATGACAATGTCATGTTCCTCATTTCCGACAAGGAAAACAGGCACGCCAACCTCCTGAAACTGCGCCAGGAGGATCTGCGCTACATTGATGAGGATACGGCTAAATATTTTGTCTTTGAACAGGAAAAACCCTTCAACAGCCCAAGGGCGATGCAGGTTCCGGTAAAGGATGGCCCTCCTTCCGGGGGCTACTTCTACAAACCCTAAGATTCGAGGTTCGGAGATCATGGTGTTCCGCCTTTTATTTCTTATGCTTTTCCTGTGCTGCACGGCCCTGTCGGCCTTCTGCGATGAAAGCGCCGATGCGGGCGCGGATGCAACCCGCCTTCTCGAAGAAAGACTGAAGGAGATGGAAACCTCCCTCAGGCGTCTTCAGGATGAAAGCGATGCCCGGAAAGTTCTCCAGAGTACGGAGGAAGAAAAGTCTGCCCAGGAGGAAGAAATTCTCTCCGCCGCAGGCCGGGATTACACCCTCATGCGACCGGGACGCATGGGGTTTGAATACAACTTCCGGTATACCTATTACAGCTATGACCAGCTTGTGGCCGCAGCAGAAATTGAGCACAAGAGCAACCACACCCTGGAAAACAGCTTTGTCTTTGAAATCCCCATCAAGGAAAACCTCACCCTCAGCACGGATATCCCCTTTACCTACAAAAGTGATAACCAGTCTTCGGACGGCTCTTCCCGCCAGGTATCGGACATCGGGGATTTCGGGGTAGGAATTCAGTACCAGCCTGTCAAGTCCGGGGGCAAGGTGCCCACCACCATCCTCTCCCTCAGGGCAAGCCTTCCCGTGGGCCGCAGCCCCTACGAAATTGATCCGGATAAAGAAATTGCCGTCAGTTCCGGAACCTACAGCCTCACTTCCGGGGTGAACTTCAGCAAGGTGTTTGATCCCATCATCACCTTCGGCGGTTTCAGCTATACCTATTCCCTTCCCGAAAGCGTACGCTACCATGCCAAGGGGTCGAGCGATCCGAGTTACGTTTCCGAAGTGGCCAGGGGGGATCAGTTCGGTTTCAGTGCGGGCTTCGGTTATGCCCTCTCCTACAGACTCAACATCAACCTCAGCTACCAGTACAGCATGAGTATGCGCTCCAAATACACCTGGACCACGGACGAAACACCGGAAAAGTGGGAAACGGAAAGCCCCACCTCCGCCTCCTCGGTCTTCAATCTCGGTACGGGCTGGCGCATTGGCAACAAACGCACCATGAACATCCGCCTCGGCGTGGGTCTCACCAACAATGACCCGGATTTTACCCTGGCCATCCGCCTGCCCTTTGAACTGGTCTTCTGATGGCGAAAAAACTTCCCCGAAAGGGAATACAGCCCTCCCTTAACCGCCAACACCCAACGCTTTCATGGATACCTGCCTTGTGAAAACGATACTGCGGCATCCCCTGCGGGGTAAAAAAAATGGCCTGCTTCCTTCCCCGCCTTCCCTCTCCCGGATGGGCCTGCTTTTTTGTATTTTCTGTCTTCTGCCCCTTTCTGCTGCGGCCAACTTCAACGAACAGGTTGCCATCAGCACCAAGGCCATCTCCCTGGCCAATACGGTTACGGCCGATCCGCCGGGGCTGATGTCCGTGCACTACAACCCTGCGGGCCTGAGTCTGCTGGACGATGGCAAGGTGTTCAGCAACGGCTTCACGGTGGCCCAGATTGTCCGCACAGGCCGCTTCCGGGAAGACCCGGACTTCAAAGGATTTATGGACATGTGGGGCCCCGGCAAACCCTACAATCCGGAGTATCCCAATGATCCCAACAGCGACCACGGCGGTCCCGATCCCCTGCGCAATACGGAAGGCACCACATCGGGCAATATTCTCTATGTACCCTTTTACGGACCCATCAGCCTGCCCGCCCTTCCCGCACCCAACCTCGGTATTTCCAGCAGAACTCCCGGTTCCAGATGGACCTTCGCCTATGCCAACTATGCCGCCTACGGAGGGGGGATTGAACACAAAGATACAGGAGATCCCCTGCGCTTCGGATGCAAATCCCTTTATCTTCAACATATGATTTATGCGGCCCCTTCGGCCAGCTACCAGATTTCAGATACCCTCTCCGTGGGGGTTTCCATCGGTCTGGGCCAGACCGCCATGGGCATTGCCATGGATCAGCGTTCCCCCAACGAGCTGGTGGCCCTTACCCGCGTCATTGGTGACGCCACCCGGGATATGCACATTCCCGTGGTATCGGACATGACCTTTCCCGCCCCCTGGCTGGGCGGGGGCTTAGGGCCGTATGAGCATGTGGCCAGTTTTCAGCTGGATATGCGGGATGACTTTTCCCCCAGCTACAACCTGGGGCTTCTCTGGCAGCCCCACCACCGCTTTTCCTTTGGCATGGTCTACCAGAGTGAAACCCAGTCTGAGATGACAGGCGATTATATTTTTCATTATTCCGATCAGTTCCAGCGTCACATCGACTGGAACGGCGCGACCTCCTATACCATGCAGGGTGCGGGTATTCTGGGCCTTCCCATCAAAGGCGTTCCCTTTCAGGCCGGTACGGTCACCACCACCCAGCGTTTTCCCCAGAGGGTACAGACAGGCATCATGTTCAAGCCCTTCTCCCGCCTCAAATGGCTCTTTGACGTAAACTGGACCAACTGGTCCATCATCAAGGAAGACCGCCTCCAGTTTGACCAGCGGATTCACCTGCTCCAGCTGGTTAAACTTCTGGGCTATACGGGCGGAGAAAGCACCCTGGTGGTAGAACGCAGCCTGAAGGACACCTGGAGTTTCAGCACGGGCCTCGAGTTCATGGTCAGTGAGGCCTTGAGCCTCCGCCTGGGCTATGAGAAACGCCCCACCTCCCTCAACTATGATCTCTTTGACGCCCTCTATTTTCTGCCGGAAAACAATTTCTACGGCACAGGCGCGGAACTGCGCCTGAAAAATGGTCTCACCATCGATCTGGGGCTGGGGCTTCTCGTTGCAGACACGGTAAAAATTGACAACAACCGTTCCACCAACCTCAATTCAACGGATTTTACCAAAATCGTGTACAACCCCTATGCGGGTCTGGATTATGAGCAGGATACCACCATTTACCTGGCATCCTTCACCATCACCATGCCCCTCGAACTGCAAATGGAACTGCTGGAACAGAAAAAGGAAATGGCCCTGAAGCTGATTTCCAAGCTTAAAAAACTCTGGCCCTTTGGTTCCAAAGAAAAAAAATGACCGAAAAATGATGGAGTGCGTATGTATCGTCTGTTTCTGCCCTTGTCCCTTCTGATGTTTTCTGTTTTTCCCGCTGCGGTTCACTGCCAGCCGAGCCTTCACCTCAATGAAGATTTTTTTGGTATGCCTGAGTCCGGCATCCAGATTTTCGGCCTCACCGCAGACGATCATCTGACCCATGTGGCCTATGCCGTACAGGACGATACGGGGATGTTTGTCCGCATGGACAAAGAGGAAGGCCCGCACTTTGAATCCATCCGCAAGGGCACCCCCGTCTTTGGATCCAGGGGCCATGTCATGGCCTATGTGGGGTTTCGGGCCGGAAAAAGCCATGTGATGGTGAATGGGGTGGAAAAAGGGATTTATGACGGGGCGGATACTTTTACCTTCAGCCCGGATGGCAGACATCTGGGCTGGCGCATTGAGATAAAGGGAAAGGGTCAGGCCACGGTACTGGGCAATCACCAGGGCCCCTTTTTCCGTATGATAGATCCCGAAAGTCTTACTCTGAGTGATAAGGGCCGGACAGCCTATGTGGGCCTGGATCCTGCCAAAGGTGCTGTTCTCATGCTGGACGGCAAGGAAATGGGGGCTTTTGAGGCTGTACGGGAGCTGCGTTTTTCCCCGAACGGCAGCTTTGCCTGTGCCGTTAAAAAAGAGGGACAATGGCATCTTTTTCTGGAAACGGGCATGGAAAAGGATGGCCATGACGGTATCCAGTACATCGGCTTTTCTCCGGATGGTCAGCAGCGGGTTCTGGTGCTGCTGCGCAAGGGGAAACTGGCTGTACGTCTCGGGGAGGATACCCATAAAGCCTGGGATACGGTGGGACCTCCCCTCTTTTCTCCGGATGGCAGGCGTCTGGCCTACCCTGCCAGGCAGGGAGATCGCTGGGCCATGGTTGTCGATGAGAAACGGGGAGATAAACATGAACTTCTAGGGCCCCCCATCTTTTCACAGGACAGCAAACGCGTCGCCTGGATGGCCGTGGAAAAAAATAAACAGTTTTATGTGATCAACGGCAAAAAAGAAGAGGCCTACGAGGCTGTAGACGGTTTTGCCTTCCATCCCGTAAAAGGCTTTGCCTACAGGGGACGCAGGGGAGACAAGTGGCACCTCGTCACTGCGGAAGGGCCGGGCCTGCCCCATGATGGCGTCACGCCTCCCCTTTTCCACGAAAATGGACGGCTTCTCTATGGCATTGCCGATGAAGGCCAGCAGCGCCTTGTGGTGGATGGGATTCCCGGCCCGCCCGCAGAGCAGATCAGTCCTGCAGTTTTCAGTCCGGACGGCCAGCATGTGGGCTGTGCTGTCATAGTGGAAAAACAATGGCTTCTGGATATGGATGGTCTGCGGACGCCGGTGGAAAACATCACGGCGTTTCTGAACCAGGCTCCCATGCGCTTTATCGCAGAAAACACCATGCAGGGTCTGGCCTACCAGCTTCCCGGCCCCCGTTTTCTGAGAATTACCGCAACCCTGGAGGAAAAAGAGCAGGAAGCACAGCCCTGAATCCGGACAGCCCCATTTTTCTCTACAAATTTCATTTGACCAGAAGGAAAAAAGCACCTAGAGTAACAGCGTTTACACTTTAAATTATTCAGAAATTTCCACACCGTCTGCACTCCGCGCAGACCACCGTGTTCTTTGACATCGGGAAAGCCTCACATCAAAAAAATCCATGTGCCCTGCAAAGGGATCTTTGCCTTGGCGGGGCACATGGGGGTAAAGGGGTCGTCGAAGCAATGCGCCAAACCATGGGCAACCATGGGACGGAAAGCCACGGGTCCCACCGGGACAGCCGGGCCGCCTCAACCTTCAAGCCAAACCGGGAGCAATTCCGGGACGGAAAGCCACGGGGCCAGCAGGAATAATGCTGGTCAGCCGGGTTGCAGCAAAGCCAAACCATGGGTAACCATGGGACGGAAAGCCACGGATCCAGATCCGCTACATCTCTGGACAGCCGGGTTGCAGCAAAGCCAAACCATGGGCAACCATGGGACGGAAAGCCACGGATCCAGATCCGCTACATCTCTGGACAGCCGGGTTGCAGCAAAGCCAAACCGGGGGTAACCCCGGGACGGAAAGTCACGGATCCGCATTGTGCGGATGGCCGGGCCGCCTGCCGGGTGCACCGGCAGCATTCAGCCAAACCATGGGCAACCATGGGACGGAAAGCCACGGGTCCCACCGGGACAGCCGGGCCGCCTCCTTCTCAAGCCAAACCGGGGGTAACTCCGGGACGGAAAGCCACGGATCCAACAGGAAACTGCTCTGGACAGCCGGGTTGCCTGCAGTACAGAAAGGAGTCCCCTATGAGAACGCTTCGTTTCCTCCTGGTCTTCTGCACAATGACAGCAATCACCCTGTCTACGGCCTTTGCCGGACTGATTGCCATGACAGAAACCGAAATGCATGACGTGACCGCCCAGGCTGGTGTTCTGATTGATGTGGACAACGTCCAGTTCAATTCCGAAATGAAAACCCTTGCTTACGGTAGCGATGAAACCGGATGGATCAGCCTGAATGACGTAAGAATCTCCACTTTCGTCAACAGCGGCAAACCCATCGAGGTGGGCATGGTTACCGAATACAACCCCTATGAAGGACGCACCATGGAAATGCTGAAAATCGACTTTACGGATGTGGATATCCGCATGGACGAACTTTTCATCGGCTCCATCAATATCGGTTCCCGTCCGGGGGAAGGGCCCAGCTTCGGAAGCATCGGCATCACCGGGTTTCACGCCAACATGTCTGGAAACGTGCGCATATGGACCCGATAAGGGTTCTGTGCCTGGGCGATTTCTTTACCCCCTCTTTTTTCAATGGGCTTTCCCGATTTTTCCTTTACTTTTGACAGGTTCCACCTGATCGGGAACCGCAGGAAAGCCCATGCAACGCCTCCTCATCCTGTTTTCATCTCTCATCTGTCTCCTCTGCGCTGTTTCCCAGGTATCGGCAGCGCCCTTTCTTGCTCCGGGACAGATCACCGGCCATGCCGGTCCTGCCGATCCTCCGGAAACCCCGCCCGCAAGGATAATGGTCAGCCTCTCCTTTTTTACCCAGAAAAATCAAAGCTCCACAGGCAGGGAACGCTTCGCCTGGATTGATCCTTCGGATGAAAATCAGGAAGAACGGCACAGGGCCAGAAAATGGCGCAATAAACTGGAAATGCAGGGAATTGAGGTTCGGGGAGGCTATGCCCTTTCCGGCCTGACCCTCTACGGACTTGCGGGTATGGCCCAGACAGACATCCACGCCCATTACATGGACGACACCCGCAATTTCTACGATACCACAACCACCTTCCACGATGAGGCCCACGTCTTTTTCGGTGGCGGACTCACCGCTGCCGTTGCCCGCTGGCAGCCCGATGCGGACAGCGATACCCGCATCGCCCTGGATGCGGATCTGCGCTACCGTTACCACAGCCTCAATCCCGATGATAAACAGAAACGCAGCTACGAAGCGACCTTCCATGAAGCCCAGTTTGCCATGGGTCTCGCCGCCATCATGGAAAAATGGTCTCCCTTCACCGGTATCCGCATCACCTACCTTAGCGGTGAAATGACCTTCAGCGATCCCGGCGAAAATATCCGGGCAACGAAAACCATGGATGCCGGAAAGGACATCGGCTATACCTTCGGCATCCGGTATATGCCCCTTTCCTGGCTGAACCTCACCCTGGCCTCCCGCTACGGTGATGAAACGGGATACCATCTGGAATGCGCCTTTGTTTTCTGAAAAACCTTAAGGAGCCGCACCATGCACACCCTTTTTCGTAAAATTCTGGGGATTTCCGGTCTCCTTCTTTTCTGTATTTTCTGCCTTCAGGCCAGCGCTGCGCCCAGTCTCTACGGACTCATGCGCTGGCCCCAGGGGAGCTTCCGTGCCCTGGCAGGGGATACGGACTACCTCCTTCAGGGCCATGGAGACACCCTCCAGATCTTTGACAGAAAAGATCACAGCCTTGCAGGCTCCCTCTCCCTCCCCCTGAAGGAAGGCATCCGCGCCATCGCTTATGCAGAAGACCAGAAACGCATTTACCTGGCCTGCGGTACAGAAGGCCTGCGCATTGTGAACATGGAAAATCCCGCAGCCCTTTCCGTGACCTCCTACAATCCCAACCCCGTCAATGCAGGGCAGAAGGACGCCAGTGGTACTCTGATTCCCCACACCTTCGGGCCCCTGGGGCTGTTCTATCTTGAGAAGGAACTCTATGTCGCAGACTTCATGTATGGTCTGCGGGTTTTCGATGTCAGCACTCCGGAAGATCCCAAAGAGGTGGCAGCCTACCGTCAGGAACCGCAGACCACGGATCAGAAGGAACAGGAGAAGACGGAAGAGATCAAACAGACAGGAGAACTGAAACAGACGGAAACAACAGCGAAAGCCGAAGGGTCAGCAGGAGGATATTTTCAGGTTTTTGCCCACAAGGAAGGAGTAAAAACCCTGGTTTCCGTGCTGGATCAATACCATGGACTTCGCATCTTTGACCGGAGCGCCGGGGGAGGAAACACGCCATGGAAACCTGCCGCCAGCTATGACATGCGCTCCAGAACCTATTACGGTCAGCTTTCCCGCGTTACGGGACTCTGGGCCGAAGGCCCCAGAGCCTTTGTCACCGATGAGGAATACGGCCTCACCATTCTCCACCTTTTCAAAGAGTCCACCCAGCGGGATACCCTGGAAATCGTCAAGGAGGGTCAGTGCACTATACCGGGAAAAACCGAAGGCAGCCAGGGCAAGGCTGCGGACATTGTCGTCGATACGACAAGGCAGCGGGCCTTTATCGCAGGCACGGCAAAAGGACTTTCCGTTGTGGGTCTCACAAAGCTCTTTGACGGAAACCCGGAGACCCGGGTTCAGGACAGTGACCTGCTCAGGGAAGAAGGCCTGGACGGTCTGGAAGGCAGCCTCAGCATCTGGCAGGCCCCCGGAAACGAACTGTATCTGGCCAGCTATGAGAAAGGTCTCAGCCGCATCACCCTTGGCCCACCCGCCGGGATTGCAGGAGACCTTCCGGCAGCCATGGACATCCGCAATGTACAGTTTGCAGAACCCTTCCTGATTCTCTCCGATCATGGTCTTTTGAAAGGATTTCGCATCATGGATATCAGCAGCATGATTCCGCCGGACTCAAGCGTGACCCTTGTCCCACCTCAGCTTTCGGAAAAAAAGACGGAAGGAGTTCCCATGGCACTGCACATTTCCGGAAAACGCCTTTTCACCGCCGAAGGGGATCAGGGGATCGGCATCCATGATTTCACAGATCCCGCCAATCCCATCCATATTGCTCAAATCCGTAAGACTCAGATTGCCGATCTCGAAAATGTCCGCGAACTCCTCACAAAGGATCATCTGCTTTACTGCCTTGTGGATCAAGGACTTCTGATCCTTGATATTCAGACCCCCGCAAATCCTGTAAAAAAAGGGCTGCTTGGAGAATTCACTCAGGCTGCCGCCCTTTCCATGGAAAACGAGACCCTCTGGGTGGCCAATGTCAATGAACTGGTAGCCCTGTCCCTTGTCGACCCCGCTTCACCGGTAAAAACAAAAACCCTTCCCCTTAAGGAAGCTCCCAAGGCACTCTGGGCTGACGGGGCACGGGTTCTGGTGGCTGGAAACAAGGCGGGCCTTTTTGTCCATGAAAAAACAAGCGGCCTGGAAGCCTGGGTTCCCCTGAAGGACGGGGCCAGCGCTCTGCATGTCTTCGCCATGGAAGACATGGCTTTTGTTTCCTGTGGTGAGCAGGGAGTGCAGATGGTGGATCTGAAGGCAAACGACGGCCCAGCTGTGGTCAAAACCATGGACAGCTACGGGAATACCCGGAGAGGCGCCGGGGTTGGCCAGAATCTTTACATGGCCGAGGGTACGGGGGGTCTTTCCGTGCTGCGCTTCGCCCTTTCCGAAGCCTCCCCCACCCCCCTTCCCAGTGTCCGAACCAGCAGCAAATCCTGTTTTCTGGACAGCCTTTCCGGACATTTTTCGGGGAATGCTTCAGAAAACTTTCTGGATCGTCTTTTGAAATAATGCAGGAGGGCATACATGAAGATCCGCCTTGTTCTCATAGGATGTCTCGTCAGCACCGGTATCTCCATGGCGGGGATCCTGCTGGTCATGAAAAACGATCTTATGCTCGCCCAGGCAGGAGAAAGACCTTCGGGCGCTGCGGTTAAATATTTTTTTATTGAACCGTCCCCAAGCGATGCTGCTCCAAAAACCATTCCGGAAGAAACAGAAAAAACCACGCCTTCCGATGAAAACAGGCCGGAAAATACCCCGGTGGCCGCAGCAGAAACCGATAGGCCTTCTGAAGCACAGCCTCCGGAAAATCTGCCGCTTCATAAGGAAAAAACAGGCCTTCCCGCCGAAGAAGAAAATCTTTTACGCAGCATTGATATTCCGCCTGGAGAGGGGGAAACACGGGTACACATCCTTGCAGGTAAAAAGATTCCCTCTACCCGGATCTTCATTCTCCAGAATCCTCCCCGTCTGGTGCTGGACCTTGAGGGGCTGAAATCCCCCTTTCAGGGAGAACAGCGACAACACGCTACAAGAACACCTGTACAACAGATCCGCCATTTCGCCCATGACAACAAGGTACGTGTTGTTCTGGATATGGAAGAAAACTGGCCGGGAACCTACAGCACCCAGGATCTGGAAAACGGCCTGGAAATCCGTCTGGGGCATGGAAAAGGTACCCTTGCCGAAGGACACAGCCCGGATGACAAGGGAGGTGTCCCGCTTGCGGCTCCCGGTCTGACCCGGACAAGCCCCGCCCTTGCCGTAGCCGTCAAAACCATAGCTGTGTCCCCTGAAAACACACCGGATCCGGCAGCCTCCCAGATTTCCCCGCCGGTGGAAACGGAGACAGCAGACGCAGACGTCGCATTGGGGTACCCAGAAGACACCCAGGCCATGGAAACTGAAACAGCAGAAGTAGAAATCCTTCCTGAACTGACAGAGCAACAAAAGAAACTGCAATATTTTCAATCCCGTCTTGCTCAGGCCGTGGAAAAGGCCCACTGGCTGGAACCCCAGGATATTCTTCTGCGTCTCCGGAAATTTGGCGACGGTGGCCGGGAACTGATTCCCGTTATTACAGACATCCTCGAAAAACGGGATCATCCCTATGCCCAGTACCGCTTTACCCAGAAGGCCGCTCTGGAAACCCTGGGAGCCATACAGCCTGAAGCTGAAGACGTGAAAAAACTGGAGCCTCTCCTTGTCTCCTACCTTTCTGAACGGCATTTTGCCCTGCGAAAAGCCACAGTGACCACCATGGGACAGATCGGCATTCAGGGAGAAGAGGCGTATCGGGCACTCTGCAAAACGGCAAAGTCCGACGCCTCATCCCCCGTACGGGAAGCGGCGGTCATAGCCATGGGCCGCACCGCAGCCGTTTTACGGGCGGATGGCTTTGAAGTGCTGGTGGAAAAAACCCGGGATAAAAACAGCCATGTGCGTCTGGCCGCTGTCCGGATACTCTCCGGACTGACGGAAAAAAACCCCGAGGCTCTGAAACCTCTGGAGCAGGCCTGCATGGATCTGAATGCGGAGGTTCGTCTGGTGGCTTCAGCAGCCCTTGGGGAAGCGCCAGCCCATCCATAAAACCAGCCAGTCGCCACAAATTTTACCCTTACAGCATTAAATCCCATCGTTCCCACGCTGGCGCATGGGAACGATAACTTTGGCTCAACCCCTACCTTTCTGGATTTTTTGGGGAAATTTAACGCTTGGGATTATTTCTCAACGGAATGGTACAGGATCAAGGGCAAAACCTGAAACTGCAAGGCTGAGTCAAAGGAACAATCAGAAAAAAAACACTGCTCATGGTCGCAGAAGCCCTCCCAGAAAGCAGCCCCCCTCCCCACCCAGCCCCCTTGCCACCAGAGGACTGTCTTCTTCGGATTCTCCCTCCCCATCCGTTTCCCCAGACGGCATACCGGAAAGCAGGGCCAGACCATCAAGGTCGAAACCTGCTGAAATCCGGGTAGGATAGGGAGCATAGACAGGATTTCCGAAACTGTCCTGCGTACTGCCATCTCCCACCACATCCACAAGGCGGACATAAGAAATCCGGGAAAGATCCACCTTTCCGGAAAGCACCTCCTGGGTCTCGAGAAGTTCCCCCAGGTCAAAGGGAGTGGCAAAACCGGCCCGGTATTTCCCCGCAAATCCCTGAATATCCGTTGGATCCACATGGCCAAAGGCATGTACGGGATTCCGGGTCAGAGAGTGGGTGGGAAAACGCACAAAGCTCTGACCGTCCGTGGAGACTTCCACAAAAGCCAGTTCTAAAAAGGTATCACTGAAACTGTTGCCGAACACAGCAAAATCCCAGCCTTTCTGGTCTGCAAAGGGGGCATCAAAGGTCAGAACAAGACTGCCCCCCCTGCCCAGGGATACCACATCCGTTGGCACACCACTGGCAGGGCCCAGAACCCGATCCGGATTTTTCCAGGGATCTTCCACGGCCTCACCGGGCAGGTACTCCCGCCATCCCGTGGCCCATGCCCGGACGCTTTCATGACTGAGGGGCAGGGCTTCAGAACCCAAACGTCCCGCCTCCGGCGCATAAGGCCCTGCAAACACCAAAGAATGGATGCCCAACACCAGAAAACTGCCAAAACACACCCGCAATAAAGTCCCCATACAGCAATCCTTTTTAAAAGGAAAAGGTCAGACCCGCCCGCAGATGCCGTCCCGGCATGGGATAGTCAGCGCCGGAGTAGGCAGCCAGAGCATAGGCCGTATCCAGAAGATTGTTCATCTCCACAAAAACATCCAGGGGACGCTGTCGCAGGCAAAAACGCAGATCCCAGAGACTGTAAGGATCCAGGGTTTTTTCCCTGTTTTCCGTATCGTTGCCGTCATAGCGTTTGCCGTACCAGCGACCTCCCAGATACAGGCCAAAGGCTTCCACCGGCTCCCAGGCAAGCTGCACCCCCCCATGCAGCTCCGGTGTCAGGGGAATAACCGTATCCCTACCCGCAAAACGGGCCTCCATCCAGGTAACATCCAGCCGAAACGTCCAGGAAGGCAAAGGATAAAGACTCAGGCTGGCTTCCAGCCCCCGCCGTTCCGTTTCCTCTCCATAGTTCCGGTTCTCCTGGAGCAGGGTATCATAATGGATCTCGTCTTCCACGGTCATGGAAAAGAATCCCAGATCCAGCCGCAGCGTTCCGGGAACAAAGGAGCGCAGCCCCAGCTCCCAGTGCCGTCCTTTCTGGGGAGACAGATCCGAAGCCGACTGGGCCATTTCATCCACATTGGGACTGCGGAAACTGGCGGCAAAGGAGGTATAAAGGGTCAGCCAGGGCCAGACCTCATGGGTCAGACCCAGATCCCAGGCTTCCATGTCCCAGCTCTTGTCCTGAGCCTGGTGCTGCCGCCAGCCCTGATTCCTGAGACGATCCAGGCGGTATTCTCCCCGCACCCGCTGCCGCCTTGCCCCGAGGGAGAGGGAAAGCTTTTCCCCAAGGGCCAGATCTGCCAAAAAAAAGCCCCCCAGCGCCCGTATGCGGCCATTATGGCGCTGGGCCAGGTTGGGATCAGGGTCGGTACGCGTATAATGGCTTTCCTGATGATCCAGCCCCAGGTGAATACGACGCAAGAGCTCCCTTCCCAGAAAAGGAAAATCATAATCCAGCCGTGCCGTTTTTTCCGTAGCGCGGATCTGCACGGGAAAAGAACCGGAGGCCAGGGCCGCTGTTCTGCCCGTCATGTCCAGAGTCTGATTGCTGTAGCGCAGGCTGCGCTGCATCCTGACCTTACCCCAGCCCCCCAGATCCATCCCCGCCTGACCAGACACCCTTTTTTCAAGACTTTCTCCCCGATCCAGGGGCGTGGACGCGCTGCGCACATCCTCTCCTTCGGAAACCGGGCCTGCCAGCCCCCAGGCATCGCTGTGTACCTGGCCAGAAAGCCGGAAATCAACGGGGCTTTTCTGATGGGAAAAAATATCCAGACCCGCATCCTTTGAAAAAAAATCGCTGTTTTCCCGGAATCCGTCAGTCTTTTCCTGCCCTGCCCGGAAACGCAGTCCCACCCTCCCCTCTCCAGCGGAGATCTGAAAACGGTTTTTCTGATAGCCGAAACTGCCCGTTTCCGTCCTGAGCGACGCTGCGGGTTTTTCATCCCTGCGGGTAAAAATCCGTACCACTCCCCCAACGGCTCCATCGCCCCAGGTTACGCTCCCTGCCCCCCGATGGATCTCGATGCGCTCCACATCGGAAAGGGCAATGGCAGAAAAATCCACGGCGGAAAGGTCTTTGGCATTCAGGGGAATATCATCAAGAAGCACCAGCACATTGCTGGAAAAGGTATCCCCCATGCCCCGAATATCCAAACCTCCGGATTTGCCCGCCCCTCCCCTGGGTGTAATCCCGGCCTCCCGGCTGAGAAGATCCTCCAGACGCGCACCGGGAATACGCTCCAGATCCTCCCGGTACAGAACCCTTACCGGTCTTGAAAAATCCGTTTCCGCCCTTTCCTCCCTCCCGGCAAGCACATGCAGGGCATCGAGCTGAACGGAAGCGCCCTCCCTGGCCAGAGAAGGCGAAACGAGAACACAGAAAAAAAACAGAAAAGACCACAGCCCTGACCGTCTTTTCATCCTAGAATCCCAGCACCTGGATAAAACAGGCCGCCTCAGGGTTCCCATTCTCATCCTCCCCGTTCTCATCCACAAGCTTCGGCCCGCCCACATTGTCCAGGGCAAAATAAGCGGGGGTGTTCATCCCCCAGTCCCCCTCATCCGTTGAGTCCAGATGAAAAGTCAGACGTTTCACCCGGCCCAGGGCAGCAAGATCCACCCACCGCCAGTCCTTGAGAAGGAAATTTCCGGATTCCCGAAAATCCGCAAGATAGATTTCCACCGAACCCGTCTCCTTTTCCTCCGCATCCACACCCTTGATGGTGAGTTTAAACCAGTCTCCCGGCCCGAATTTTTTGGCAAAATCATCCCCGTTTTTCATGGACAGATAGGCATAGGTGGTGTTGGTCACGTAGAAACCTGCAAGTGTATCCGGGCTGTCCAGAATCAGTTCCGTATCCTGCATCCCCTGATAGGCAACGGCGTAGGTGGCCGAACCGCCCGCGCCCTCTCCCGGGATGGCGCTGTACTGATTGGCATAGCCCGGTGTCCAGGTATCCTGTTTCTCTGAAACGGAAAAACCACTCCAGGAGTCCCAGTCCGTATTGTACGCATTGACAAAAAAAAGATCCCCGGAACGTATCCCCCCACTCTCGTCGCTGCCGTTCCAGTACCCATCCTTCAACAGGGAGCGCTCCACATCCTCAAAGCTTGCGGAAACCGCCCAGGAAACCATGGGAAAAATTAACATCAGAAAAACCCACACAAAGGCCCTGACCCCAAAACGTATACGCATTGCACACCTCCTTTAAAAAAAATCCGGTTCGTATTTCCGTATATCTTCCATGGCCCTGAACAGGCCCTTATCCGCTCTCACGCAGCCAGAGCATCCGCAAAAAAAGTGGGCCTCCGATGAGGGCCGTAAGAATCCCAACGGGCATTTCCGCAGGTGCTGCCAAGGTTCTGGCCAGCATGTCACAAAAAGCAAGAAACGCCCCCCCCGCCAGGGCGGAAAACCAGAGTCCGAAACGCAGATCCGGCCCGGAAATCTTGCGCACCATCCAGGGAACAATGAGGCCCACAAAACCGATGGGCCCGGATATGGCCACAGCCGCCCCCACCAAGAGACCCGTTGCCAGACAGACCCGGAGCCTTACCCTGCCCACCTCCACCCCATGGGCCAGGGCCAGACCAGGATCCAGAGCCATAAGATTCAGGGCCGCTCCCAAAGGAAAAAGCAAAAGTCCCCCTGCCAGCATAAAGGGCAGCATGGTCACAAGGCTCTCCCAGCCCACCACATCCAGTCCGCCCATGAGCCAGCGGTCCATGACCACAAGCCGGGAAGGATCCACACGGTAGCGGATCAGAAGCATCAGGGCTCCACAAAGAATATTCAGGGTCACGCCAGCCAGAATCACCGTTTCCGTTGCGCTCCCAAAACGGGAAGCCATTTTGAGAGAAAGCCCCACGGCAACCATGGCCCCCGCAAAAGCAAGGATCTGCACCGAAGAAAAGGCCCCCCAGTATACAAGCAGGGGAGAACAGGAAAGGGCTGTGGAAGCTCCCAGGGCAGCGCATCCTGCAATGCCCAGCACAAAAGGCTCGGCCAGGGGATTTTCCAGAATCACCTGAAGGGCGGCACCACAGGCGGCAAGGCCCATGCCGCAGAAAAAGGCCAGAACAAGCCTTGGAAGACGATGATGGCAGAAAATTTCCACGGCCAGCGGTCTCTTCTCAATAAAAAGCTCCAGAAAAGCCGAGGGCGATGTGCTCTCCGCCCCGAAAAAGGGCAGCAAAATAAGGGCGGCAAGGACGAGCAGCCCATACCCTCCTGCATGCAGCCAGGGACGCTTTGTCTCCATTATGCCTCCCTCAGGGGCAGCAGTACCGAGCCGCCCCTGCCATCGGGATGGGGCCAGCAGGCCATGGATCCTCCACAGGAGGCCGCCAGTGCTCCGGAACGCAGCACCACCTCGGGCGACCCATCCGCCAGAATCTTCCCCCCTTCCATGAACACCATGCGGTGACCAAAGGCAGCGGCAAGGTTGATATCATGGCTGACCACAAGAACCGCATTCCCCTCCCCTGCCGCCTCCCGCAGACGTCTGAAAAGATCCGCACCATGATGGGGATCCAGCCCCGTACTGGGTTCATCCAGAAGCAGAATTTCCGGCTTCCGGGACAAAACCGAGGCCAGCAGCACCCGCTGACGTTCTCCTCCGGAAAGGGTCGCAAAGGAACGTTTTGCAAGATGCAGGGTTTCCGTTTTTTCCATGGCTCCGATCACGGCTTCCCGGCTGACCCGCTTCCCATGCTGTCCGCCATCAAGACAAAAGCGTCCCATGGCTACCACCCTTTCCACGCTGAAGGTGTAGAGAGAACGCACTTCCTGGGGCAGGTAACCAAGCCTTGCGGCAATCTCTCTGCGGTTCATCCCCTTCAGGGGAAGACCCTGCACAAAAAGTTCTCCCCCGGATGCGGGAAGCACCGCCGCCAGAAGCTGCATGAAGGTGGATTTTCCACTGCCATTGGAGCCCACAATGCAGCAGAGCTCCCCTGGATGCAGGCTGAAGGAAAGTGGACCAAGAGAAAAACCTGCCCTGCGGGAAAAAAAAAGATGCTCTGCCCTCAATCCTTCCATGGCAGGGTCTTTTCCAGGGTTTCCCCCAAAAGGGTTGCAGCCTCGGCAATACGGGGACCGGGCAGGAGAAAACGGGAGTCCCGCAGCAGTACAATCCGGTGATGACGTACAGCGGAAACGGAAGCCAAGGCCTGCCAGCCGGCAAGAAGCACCTTCTCCTCCACGGCCTCTTCTCCGGGCATAAACTCCAGGATCAGCTCAGGATTTCGCATCAGAATACTTTCCTTGGAAACCGTTGGATACCGCTGGGCCTGATCCCCGAAAATATTCTCTCCCCCCACCAGGGAAAGAAGTTCCGTAAGATAGGTCTCTCTGCCTGCTGTCAGGATCTGGGAAAGGGTTCCCGGTGTTCTTCCCAGCACCAGCAGCACCCGAACCGGTTTTTCCCGGTAAAAACGGGCGCCAAGGGCATCCAGATCCCGATTCAGTCTGTTTACAAGCTCCGCAGCCCTGTCTTCCCTTTCCAGAGTTTTTCCCACAAGAAGAATACCGTCGAGAATGGAATCCCGGTCTTCCATGGCCAGGGCCAGCACGGCAATCCCCCGCTTATGGCAATAGGCCTGGAGCTTTTCATGTTGGCCCTGTACCAGTACAAGATCCGGTTTCAGGGTGGCAATACGCTCCAGGTTGGGATTGAAATAGCCACCTGCAGAGGGAAGGTGCAGGGCCTCCTGCGGAAAAACCGTATATTCGGGAATCCCCACCACCAGCTCTCCCGCCCCCAGGGCAAAAACCGTTTCCACAAGGTTGGGAGCCATAGGCAGCAGTCGCATATCCTGAGCCAGGGCTGAAAGAGGGATACCGGAGACAAGGTAAAGGATGAGGCTGAATCGGGTGAAAAAAAGGGATAGCTTCTGCATCATGATGGGGTCGCCTGGCTGCAGGGTCAGAAAACAGGGACGACTCAGGGGAAAACTGAGGAGGGAAGGAAAGACGTGGCACGGGCAGAAAAATGCGCGCAAACGCCCCCTCCTGTACGGGACAGGGGGGATGAAACACTCCTTCCGCCCTCTGATCCGCAAGAGGTCGGGGGTACAGCATTCGGGGCAGGTCTTCTGACTTCCCGGATCATCTGTCCTTTCCGGCCTTCCCATCCTGACTGCGGACAGTGACCATCACAGGAAAAAACATCCCCGGTTACAGCGGTGGGCCCGTTTCCGATTTACACGGAATTCCCTATGAAGCGCGTGGCGCACCCCGAATGAAGGAGCTTCTTGCATGGTGGGAGAAAAAATACAAGCCTGAAAACGAACCCGCCCCCAAACATAAAACCCAAAAAAACGTTTCTCTAAAAAACAGCTCTTACCTGAAAATTTATCCACATATCCTTGATACCCCATGTGGAAAAAACGCCCTCTGCAACACAAAACCAGGAAACCTACAGTAAAACCCCCCCAAAGCTTTACAGATCATTCAAAAAATGCGATGAAAATCCATGCTTCACAATTTATTCTACCGGTATACGCCATACGGCCCTCTCTCCACATCCCTGAAAAAGGAGAAAAAAATGAGAAAAAGCTTCTTTTTTTTACTCTTAACCGGCCTTTTCTTCAGCAGCATGGTTCCCGCCTTTTCTCAGGAAAAAGCCACCCGTGAGGAATGCATCCAGAAAAACCGGGAAGCCGCCGCCCTCATTCAGAAAGTTGGCATGGAAAAAGCCTTTGACACCTTCATGGACACCAGCGGCCCCTTTGTCTGGAAAGATACCTATGTTTTTGTCATCTCCATGGAAGGCAAGGTCGTGGTACATCCCATCACTCCCCGGCTGAACGGCAGAGATTTTTCCGGACTCACGGACGTTACGGGCAAAATGTTTGTCAACGAATACATCACCGTAGCCAAGGATCCGGGAGAAGGCTGGGTGGATTATATGTGGCCCAAACCCGGTGAGAAAACACCTGTGGCCAAAACTTCCCATGTGCTGCGGGTTCCGGGAGAAGACCTGATTGTCATTGCCGGTATCTATATTGAATAAAACGAAAAAAGGGCCTTTCCCCCTACGCTGGGGAAGGCCCCTTCTTTCTCTCTTCAGATCCACCCTCTTACACTGTTTCCGATACAGGAAGGGATGATGCCCATGACCATCCTGCGTTTTTCCACCATCCGCAGCCGTATCCTGCTTCTGCTCCTGTCCGCCATTATCGGCATGTCCGTACTCATCCTCTTTCATGGGCAAAAAGAAAAAAGGACTGCGACCAGCATGACCCTGGACAGGGACTGCCGCCACATCCAGGCGGGCATGCTTCAGATCCTGCTGGATGAAGAACAGTTCATCAATACGGGCAATACCGGTTTTCTGGATCCCCTTTTTCTGCGCCAGAAAACCCTTGAAAGCCGGATCCAGGATCTGAGAAAAAAATCCCTTCCCCCGGAAGCAGAAGAACTTGTCACCCGAATGTCTGCCCTTTTCCAGAAACACAGCACGGTCTTCCGTGAGACGGCAGACAACCTTGCCGCCATCAACCGGGAAAAGGAAAGCCTGATCTCGGCCCTGGCCGGGATGAATGCCGGTATTCAGACAATCCTTCAAACCATACAGGCCGAAGAGGTGGAGCTTTTCATGGAAGGTGAGCACCTTCATGGCTCCAAACAGGGGATGAGGCGGGAACTCAACCAGCTTTCCGTCGCCCTCAGCCAGAATTTTCTGAACCTCCAGCAACTGTTCATGTCCGAAGATGTGGATGCCTATGAAACCCAACGGGACAGACTTTCAAAGGAAATCCGGCTTCGGAAAAAGAACATACAGGCGGTTCTGGGAAGTCTTCAGGAAAAAAGCTATGCCTCCCAATGGCAGAAGGTGACCCTCCTTTTTGACCCCCTGGAAACCCATGAGAAACAGGCCTTTGAACAATGGAAAACACTTCTTGCGCTTGTTCCTGAACTGCGGATCAGTGGTCTCGATATCAGTGAAGCCACAGACAGCATTGTCCTGCAAATCCAGAAAAACCATGAAAGCTGGAGCACAGGGGCGACCCGGCTCTCCTCTTTACTCAGCATGGCCATCATGGCCTTTCTCTGCATTTTTGGGATTTTCATCATCCGGGTCATTGTCCGTCCCCTGCGGGCCACCCTGACCATGCTCCGGGATATTGCCGAAGGGGAAGGCAATCTCACCAACCGGCTTCAGGTGGAGGGCAAAAACGAGATCAGTGAAATGGCCCACTGGTTCAATCTCTTCATGGAAAAACTCCAGGAACTCATCGGCAAGATTGCCGCCAATGCCCGACAGCTGGATCATTCCTCCGATGCCCTTTCCGGACTTTCATCCTCCATGTCCGGAGATGTCGGTGATCTTTCCGGAAGATCGGAAAATGTCACCGGAAAGGCCAGACAGATGCGTACCAACATGGGATCCGTGGCCTCTGCCATGGAAGAAGCCTCATCCGGTACCAACCTCATTGCTGCTGCTGCCGAAGAAATGACCGCCACCATTCAGGAGATCGCCTCCAGCGCCTCCATGGCCAAAAACGGTGCCACAGAAGCGGTTACCCAAACCCGGCAGGCTTCGGGTAAAATGGATACTCTGGGAGAAGGGGCCAGAGAAATCGGAAAAATTATTGAAATCATCACAGAGATATCGGAGCAGACCAATCTTCTTGCCCTGAACGCGACCATCGAAGCGGCACGGGCCGGAGAAGCGGGAAAAGGCTTTGCTGTGGTTGCCACGGAAATCAAGGAGCTTGCCCGACAGACAGCGGGAGCAACCCTCAAGATCAAAGAGCAGGTACATGCCATCCAGACTTCGGCCATGGAAAGTATTCGGGAAATTTCCTCCATCAGCCATCTGATAGGCAATGTGGACAGTATGGTTTCCAGCATTGCCGCAGCCGTAGAAGAGCAATCCGTCACCACACGGGAGATTGCCCATAATGTTACCCAGGTTTCCAGAGGGTTGGATGAAATCAGTGGTACAGCGGCAGAAAACGCCCGCTTTTCCGCAGAAATTCTGGATGAGATTCAGGAAGTGGATGGCAGTGCGGCACAGCTTGCCGCCAGCAGCCAGCAGGTACAGTCAGGCTCCCAGGAACTTGCCGCACTTGCGGCCGAACTGAAGGGACTTGTGGGCAGGTTCAGGATCTGAAAAACAGAGGCATCAGCAATTTTAAAAAATGCGCAGATTACGGAAACAGCTTTGATAAAAAAATATCCCCCTTTCCCGTCGTCATCCGGGAAAGGGGGGGATGCTTCAACGAGCCTTTATCCCTTATCCACTTACCTGATCTTCCTGTTTTTTCCGAAACTCAGAAAAATCCTTCTCAAACACATCTTCATCAAGACTGTTCCCCTCACGCATAATCAGCAGTGCCAGCTTGTGCATGTACCGCCTTCTTTCCTCGGGATTTCTTCCCGGATAATTGCGGAAAGTCATGACAACACCGGCCAGGGAAGCAAAAAAGGCATGGGAAAACAGCCGGATATTCTCCGCTCCTCCGGCACGCCGAACCATTTCATCAAACATTTTAAGGAAATAGCGCTGCACGGCATTGAACTTTTTCAAGGCACGCGTATTCACTTCCCCCCGGATCATGAAATGGCACATCATCTGAAAAGTGGCCTCATTGTCGATCAGATAATCCACAACGGCAACGGCAAGATCCTCTATGCTGCCGCCACCCGACAGGCGCTGTTCCAGAAGTCCTTCAATGGAATTGATATCCTGAATCAGGGCTTCCACAAAAAGGTCATCCCGGCTTGGAAAATAACGATATATGGATGCAGCCGATACCCCCGCCTCCGCAGCAATGTCCCGCATGCCGATATCATGGAAGGATTTTTCTTCAAAAAGCTTCATGGCCGCGTTGATGATCAGGCTTTTGCGCACTTCCCGCTCGTCTTCCCGCAACTTCATGAATGTGGATCGATCCGACATTCTCTGTAACCTCCTTATGCTACGCGCTCCGGTATCCCAACGGTAAAAGAACCGTTATGAAAACCGTATGTCTGCTGCATTTATAAAAACATTCCTACTTTTTTTAATAAAAAATCAGGCAAAACACCTTGAAACAGAATACTTCCCACAACGGCAGACGCATAAAACGTTATACGCTTCTTATACCCGGTACATCCGTATTCCGGAAACTGCCAGTCTTTCTTGCGGCATCCGCCAGGGCCATATAAAAAGCTCCCACCGCCAGCTCCGCACAATGGAGTTCATGTTCAGGAAGGGTCTCAAGGTAGTCAATCACCCGCTCAGGAGTCATTTTCCATGCCGTATCCAGATCTTGCCCCTCCGCCAGACGGGCTATGGTGGCGGCACAGGCATTGGTATTCAGACACCCATCGACCTGATAGGAGATAAAACGCAGGCGCTCCTCTGACAGGGTCAGGAAAAACTCTATGGTATCTCCGCAATCCCCCGTTCTGCTGCCATAACCGTCGGGCTGGGAGATTCTTTCCCGCCTTTCCGCATTGAAAGCCATTTCAAGGTAACGTTCCGAATGCAGCTGCCAGAAATCCTTTTCTTCCATCCTCAAAACCCCCAAACCCCGTCAACATACAGGATTGCCTATGCTCTTTCCAGTTTTTTCAAAAAACCCTGTTCATTTTTCCCCCATACAGATTTTTCATGGGCCAGAACACCTACCGGGCATGAAAAAAAAGAAGAGGCCACAAAAAATGCCATACACCAGGACTGCGCCAGGATCAAGAGAATCGTGTCCAACGCTGCAAAACAGCAATGAGCATATCGGGTTTCACTGGCTTGGCAAGATAATCATCCATCCCCGCATCCATACAGGCCTTTTTGTCTTCAACGGCAGCATTGGCCGTAAGAGCAATAACAGGCACCCTGCGGTTCTGGTCACCCGCCAGACCTGCCCGCAAGGCCCGGGTGGCCTCCAGGCCATCCATAACGGGCATACGCATGTCCATCAGTACCGCATCATAACGGCTCTCCTGAAGGCGCAGCAAACCTTTCTCTCCATCCTCGGCAAGATCCACAAGGAACCCCTTGCGTTCCAGTATCTTGGCCACGACGGTACGGTTCACGGGCTGATCCTCCACAACAAGCACCCGGCATTCCAGTACTTTTTTTTCAACATATCCGATAGGAGGCAAAGGCCCGAGAAAATCCTGAAGAAGACCAAAAAAACGGGATCGTATCAGAGGACGCCCCAGAACAGGTGGCTCACTTTCCGGGCCGTCCACACGCAGAACAAGGCCGCCCCCCGGAGCCTCCAGTCCGGCATCCACTACCCACAGCAGAGGCTCTGCATCTTCTGTCTCCGGAAAAAATACGGCAAGTCCTCCTGCGGCACTGACCCAGGTTCCGACAAGGGCCGCCTCCCGGGCATCCTCCATGTAGATGCCAACGGATTTGCCTCCCAGCATCCCCCGCCAGGCCTGGGGAAAGGGACTGGGAGGACCGGCTTTGGGAAGGGGAATCTGGAAATAAAAAAGACTGCCACCACCGGGGCGGGTCTGCATCCGGATAGTCCCCTTCATCTGCATCACCAGCCTGCGGCAGATGGCAAGGCCCAGACCCGTTCCCCCGTGCCGCCTTGTGCGCGTGG
Source organism: Desulfobotulus sapovorans DSM 2055 (assembly GCF_059569355.1). Classification (NCBI taxonomy): domain Bacteria; kingdom Pseudomonadati; phylum Thermodesulfobacteriota; class Desulfobacteria; order Desulfobacterales; family Desulfobacteraceae; genus Desulfobotulus; species Desulfobotulus sapovorans. The sequence continues at coordinate 23,837 of NZ_JCANVJ010000021.1, forward strand.
CATCGGCCTGGGTGAAGGGCGCAAAAATCATGGAGCGCTGCTCCTCGGGAATCCCCTGCCCCGTATCCGCCACCTCCACTTCCAGCATGAAGGTCTTCTCACCTGCGGACTGCCCCCCCACGGAAAGTACAATTTCCCCCGTTTCCGTAAACTTGATGGCATTTTCCAAAAGATTTTGAACGATCTGACAGATACGATCCCCATCTCCCAGAAGAAGGGAAGGCAGATGCTCGGCGGGGTAGTATTTCAGACGAAGCCCTTTTTCACGGGCTTTCTCCCCGGCAAGCTCCATCAGGGAAAGCATCCGTCTTTCCGGGTCAAAGGGACGCCGATCCAGACGCAGCCCACCGGATTCCAGGGTTGCGTAATCGAGCAGGGCGTCCAGGATTCCAAGAAGGTGCTCTCCACTGCTGTGGATCACATCCAGCATTTCACGGTGCTCACGGCCCAGTCCGCTGTCCCGGAGCAGATCCGCCATTCCCAGAATACCATTCATGGGAGTACGGATTTCATGGCTCATATTGGCAAGAAAGGTAGTCTTTGCACGGCTGGCCGCTTCAGCCCGACAGGCCAGTTCCTGACTGGCCTCCATGGCATCCCGGAGATCCACATTCATTCTTTCAAGCTCCGCCGTCCGCTGGGCAACCCGCTTTTCCAACTCTTCATTGGTCACTTCCAGAGCTTTCCGGATGTCCATATTTTCCTTAAGGAGAATGGCAAGCTTTCCATTCAGTTCTTTGAGAGCATTGCAATCCCTGTACGTCCGAAGTGCCATGACCATGGAACTGACAAAACGCTGGGAAGTCAGATCCGCCTTGGACTGATAGGCATTGATGCCATAATCCGATACCACCACAGACTCCGGAGCCACACCCGGTTGCCCCGTACGCAGAAGAATCTGAAGGCAGGCATGAGCCTTCTCTTTACGGATATTCGCCACAAGATCCAGACCCGCGGTGTCATTTTCCATCACCACATCAAGGAGAAGGACGGCCACATCTCTGTGGGTATCGAGAAGCACACGGGCTTCAGCAGCCGAACGGGCCTCCAGAAGACTCAGGGGGCGTCCATCAAAGACGAGATCGTTCAGTACAAGCCGGGTAAGACGATGCACTTCCGCATCATCATCCGCCACCAGCACCTTCCATGGCAGCTGGGTGGACGTTTTGGCTGAACGCGGCTCTTCGGGAAAATCAAGATCCGGAGCAAAAAGATAGGGATCGCCACAGGACGGGGATTCCTGCATAGGGATCCTCCTTTAGGAGACAGAGTTGTGTCATTCGGAAACAAAAATAAAAAAACGGATACAGTGTCTCTTTATAGCAGAGACGGCGGGACTGAATCCACTAAAGACCAGCGGTCATTTTTTATTTTTTGACAACTGCCCTGAAAAAGCTTTTCCACCCTGTCCTGCTCTGTCAGATATCGTATGGAGGCATAAGGGCTGAAAGCGGGAACCCCATGAAAAATGTACAGGGAGACAGGTATGGATATGGCAGAGCAGGAAAAAATTGACGTTCTTGATGAAAAGGGCCTGGGCACGGGAATTGTAAAGACCCGAAGCGATATCCACAGGGATGGAGATTTCCACGCCACAATCCACATCTGGATCCTGAACACAAACGGAGAAATTCTATTACAGAAAAGGGCACTGCACAAGAAGGTTCATCCTGGAAAATGGGATATTTCGGTGGCAGGCCACATCCCGGCGGGCCTTTCGCCGAAAGAGGGGGCTGTGAAAGAAGCGGCTGAAGAGCTGGGCCTTGCCATCCGGACAGAAGATCTTGTTTTCATGGGCAAGGTACTTTCCTGTCAGTATCAGCAGGAGGGAGAATCTCCCTTTCAGGACAGGGAATTTCACCATCTCTATCTTGTCATTCTACCGCCAAGACCCATAGAAAGTTTTTCCTTTCCCGATGGGGAGGTCACAGCCCTCTGCTGGCTTCCCCTTCCCGAATTTTTTGACCGTATCCGCAGCAAGGATCCGGATATCGCTCCCCACCCCGAGGCCTTTGCCATGGTACAAAGATGGCTGCATCTCAACCTTCCCTGTGCCAGCGGAACAGAAAAGCCCCAAAGGTCATGAACACAAGGGACATCAGCATCAGGGCTGCCAGATGAGGAAACACATCGGACAGTCCAGCCCCTTCATTCATAACTTTACGGGCAGCGGCAATCATATGGGTCAGGGGCAGAAAATCCGCCATCTGTCTTACCCAGGCCTTGGCACCTTCCATGGAAAACCAGACTTCGGAAAGAAACATCATGGGCCAGGCCATGAGATTGAGCACCCCTTCAGCAAACTCCTCACTTTCCGTTCTGGACGCTACAATGACGGCCAGAGAAACCAGGGCAAATCCTCCCAGAAGAAAAATCAGGGCCAGAAGCCAGAAGGCCCCCCGGATCTGAAAATCATAAAGGAGATGACAGGCTCCCAAAACAATGGAAGCATTGACAAGAATGAGAAAGAGCCGGGAAAGCACCTGGGCCGTAAGAAACTCCCAGGGTCTCAGGGGGGTGACGCTCATGCGCTTGAGCACCCCGTTTTTACGGTAACGAACAATCACGTAACCCACACCAAAAAGGGAGCTGAACATGATATTCAGTCCCAGAATACCGGGAAACAGCCATTCCACATAGCGCAGCCCTTCCCCGGAGACGGTGCGCCTTGAAAATCTTTCAGGATCCGGGTTATCCGCAGCCGCAAGAAAACGCTCCGCCACATAACCGCCCGGAGACCCTTCGGCGACCCAGTAGCGACCATCCGAAGGATCCAGAAGAAAATCAACGCGCTGTTTTTCAAGGGCAGAAAGTCCTTCCGGCACGCTGTCAAAAAATACAATATCGATGTGACGGCTGCCTGCAAAACGTTCAACGCTTTCCCGTTGTTCCGCAGCCACAGGACTCCTGACCATGCCCGCTTTTGCAAAAATCTTCCCATCCCCAGAAAAAAGAAAACTGAACCCCAGAATAATCAGCAGAGGAAAAAGAAAGTTCCAGCCAAGACCCGTTTTATCCCGATAGAATTCCCGGATACGGGCACGGACAATAATTAAAATGCGTCGGATCATGGCAGGTTCCCGTGGATGGAAGCGGTTAATGTGAAAATGCCTTTAAGGTCGCAGTTCACGCCCTGTCAGCTCAATGAAAAGATCCTCAAGGTTAAAGGCCCGCACGGAAAGCCCCCCGAGATCCGCACCCATGGCCACAAGCTCCTTCAGGGTGGCACCGGGATCCGAGGTATGGAGGGCAAGACCGGCCTCACTTTTTCTCACGACCCAGGAAGAATGCTGAGAGGGAAGATCGTCCAGTGCTCCTGCTCCGAGGGTAATCACCGCTCCATTTCCATGCCGTGCCAGAAGCTCTCTCGGTTTTCCCATGGTAATGATCCGCCCCGCATCCACAATAGCGATTTCATCACAGAGAATCTCCGCTTCCTCCATATAATGGGTGGTCAGAATCAGGGTCTTTCCGGAACGCTTGATCCCTCCCACAATGTCCCAGAGATGACGCCTTGCCTGGGGATCCAGCCCTGTGGTCGGTTCATCCAGAAAAATCAGTTCCGGATCATTGGCAAGGGCCATGGCCAGAAGCAATCGCTGCTTCTGACCACCGGAAATCCGGGAATTGTCCTTGTGGAGAATATCCTGAAGCTGGCAGGTCTGGATCAGCGCCTCCAGAGGTGCTCTCCGACGGTAAAGACTCCGGAAAACCTCCAGGGTCTCCTTTACCGTCTGTAGCAAAAGCAGTTCCGTACTCTGAAGCTGAATCCCCACTTCCTCCCGGAAGGTTCGTCCCCTCGGTCTGCCTTTATACAGAATTTCCCCTGAAGTTGGGGACAGAATCCCTTCGATCATTTCAATGGTGGTGGTTTTTCCTGCTCCGTTGGGCCCCAGAAGACCAAAACAGGTGCCCGGATGTATGGTAAAACTCACCCCGCGCACAGCCTCTACCCCACCAAAATGCTTCACCAGATTCTGTACTTCAAGCACGGGTATGCTCATGCATCCAACTTTCCCATGTGGTAATGAAGTCTGTCCAGGGCAAGGGCTGCAAAAAGACGCTGGTTGGCCCTTCTTTCGCCAAGATCCCGGACAAACATCCAGGACAAAACTCCCTCCTTGCATGCAAGGGCAATGCAGACCGTACCTACAGGCTTGCTCTCTGTCCCGCCGGAAGGGCCGGCAATGCCCGTTGTGGCAAGCCCGTAATCCGCCATCCCACCAGCCCTTGCTCCCACAGCCATTTCCCTGGCCACCGCCTCGCTTACGGCGCCATGGGTTTCCAGGGTTTCAGCGCTTACCCCCAGCACCCTTTTTTTGGCCTCATTGGCATAGGTAACCGCGGAAAGCATGAAGTAACGGGAACTTCCCGGAAGGGATGTCAACAGGTGGGCCATCAGTCCTCCCGTGCAACTTTCTGCCAGGGCCAGGGTTTCTCCCCTTTCCGTGAGCATGCGGGAGACTCTTTCGGCCAGAAGATCCGCATCCTGGGGGTCAATGCGCATAGGATTCCCCGATCATACCGATAAAAATCGCATAGTAGAAAGGCAGTTATTTCAGAAAATTCAAATTTTTACAGAACAATCCTTTTCTCTGTCTCTCTTTCTGCCACACTTTTTCCAAGAATCTCTGAAGCAAGGAGGGACGCCACTCCGTAGACCATCAGAAAGGCAAAGACCACATCGCTTAAGAAATGCCCACCCTGCACAATACGCCCCAGGCCCGCCAGAGAAAAATAGATCCCGACCACTCCGATGAGGAGTCCTTTCCGGCTTCTGGCAAACAGGGTCAGACAGAAAAGCCAGGCCGCTGCCGAAGCATGACCGGAGGCGAAACTGCAATTGCGTTCACAGGCCTTGCTGATGACAAAGGCAGGGGTGAACACCTCCTTGCCGCCAAAGGCTTCCACCTGGGCAGGACGGGCCCTGCCCCAGTGATCCTTGAACACAAAATTCACCACAAGCCCCGGCCCCAGAGCCAGCAGCAGGAGGGAAAAAACCATAAACCGTCCCCCCCCCAGCCTGCGGACAAAGGGAAAAAAACAAAAGCCCAGAAACCAGCATACAAAAAAGCCCCCCACCCCATAGGAAAACCACTCCACGGAATCATAAACCAGAACCACCAGGGGATGGTAACGCCAGAAAAAATCCTGTTCGGCATTCCAGAACAGACCGGAAAACCAGATATCCGTTTCTGGCCAGAGGAAGAAAAAAAAAGCTGTCAGCAGAAAAAAAAACATAAAAAAAGGAGAAAGCCCCAGGACTTTGGGCCTGAAAAAAGCTTTTCCCAGAACAAGAGCCGCCTTTTCCATCCCTATCCTTCTTCCCCGGTAAACTGCATATGGTAAAGTCTCGCATAGGCATCGTTTTTCGCCAGCAGCACATCATGCCGTCCCTTTTCAACAACCCGACCATCGACGAGAACGGCAATGGCATCGGCCCGGGTAATGGTGGAGAGACGATGGGCAATGACAAAGGTGGTACGGCCTGTCATGAGATTTTCCAGGGCTTTCTGCACCACCTGTTCGGCTTCCGTATCCAAAGCGGAGGTGGCCTCATCCAGAATCAGGATGGGGGCATCCTTGATCAGTGCCCTCGCAATGCAGATACGCTGCCGTTCTCCCCCGGAAAGCCGACTGCCCAGCTCACCGATGTGTGTATCATAACCAGAAGGCATTCTTGAAATAAAATCATGGGCATAGGCGGCCCTGGCTGCGGCAAGAATTTCCTCCTCCGTGGCCAGAGGTCTGCCATAGGCAATATTGGCCCGGACAGTATCATTAAAAAGAATAGGTTCCTGGGTGACCACAGCAATCTGCGCGCGCAGGGAATTCAGGGAAAGATCCCGGATATCCATCCCTCCGATGCGAATACAGCCTGAATGCACCTCATAAAAACGGGGAATGAGATTGACAAGGCTGGTTTTGCCACCACCGCTCATCCCAACAAGGGCCAGCACCTCTCCGGAACGCACTTCCAGATCAATGTGCCGGAGCACTTCCTTCCCCCCTTCGGTATAGGCAAACCCCACGTCTTCAAAACGGACATCCATAGGCCCTTTTCTCAGGGTCAGGGGATTTTCCCTTTCCACAATCTCAGATTTCTCAAGCAGAATTTCAAAAATTCTGTCCACCGCAGCCAAGCCTTCCTGCAGGGCGTTGTTCAGCTTGCTCATTTTTTTCACAGGATCGTACAGCATGAGAACCGCAGCCAGAAAGGAAACAAAGGTACCGGGTGTATACACCCCCTGAATGACACGGGATCCCCCGTACCAGATAATAAAGGCAATCCCCACACCAGCCAGCACTTCCATGACAGGAGAAGACATGGATTTGGCAATGGCCTGACGGACTTCCAGGCGAAAAAGGGCCTGGGTTTTTTCATGAAAACGCTTTTTTTCGTACTCTTCCATGCCAAAAGCTTTGACGATCTTGTTACCGGCAAAGGTCTCATGCAGAAAGGCATTCAGCTCAGCCATGGATTCCTGACAGCCCGTACTGGTTTTCCGAACCTTTCTGCCAAAATACACAATGGGATAAAAGGCCAGGGGCAGCACCAGAAAAGCAATGAGGGCAAGGTTCCATATCTGGTAAAAGATATAGGCAACAAGCAGAATGATGGTAAAAAAATCTCTCAGGGAGCTGGTCACCACAACGGAAACCATGTTGCGAACAAGATTCACGTCATTGGTGATACGGCTCATCAGCACACCGGTGCGCTCACTCTGAAAAAACCGCAGGGGAAGATCCACAATGCGATCATAAAGGCTGTCCCGGAAATGGCGGATAATGATCTGCCCGACATAATTCAGAAAAAACTCCTGCCCATACATTCCCAGTCCCCGAAGGGCAAAAACGAAAACAACGGCACCGGGAATAAGATAGAGCTTGGCCATGTCCCGGTTCACAAAAATATCGTCCAGAACAGGCTTGATCAGCCAGGCGGAGGCCGCCGTGGAAAGGGATACAAGCAGCATGGAAACCATGGCCAGCACCAGACGCCACTTGCTGGCCAGTACAAGATCCAGCACCTTGCGATGCCGGTCATCAAGTTTCAGGAACATTTAACGATCTCCCAACATGGAAAGGGCCAGACTGGCCGTGCGCTGGGCTACACCGGGTTCTCCCAGCGCAGCACGCACTTCTCCCAGGGCATGATGGTGGCGGGCCCTGCGCTCATGATCCTGCAAAAGGGTACAGACTGTCTCTGAAACCTGCTCCGGCGTGGCCCTGTCCTGCAAAAGCTCCGGCATGATCTCCGTCCCTGCAATCAGGTTGGCCAGCCCCGCATGGGGCACGGTCACCACCCTGCGGGCAATGGCAAAGGTAAGGGCCGACATGCGATAAACCAGCACTGTGGGTACACCGGCCAGAGCCGCCTCCAGGGTCACCGTACCGGACACAGCGGCCACCACATCCGCAACCTCCAGAACGGGATGGGCACCACTGACCACATCCATACGGCTGGGAGCTCCTGAAGCTGCGGCAAAGGCACGGATATCCGAAAGAGGGGTTCCCGGGGCAGCGGACAAAACAAAACGGGCTCCCGGTATTTTCCGGGAAATAAGCTCCGCCGCCTCACAGAGAACGGGAAGCATTCTGTGAATTTCACCCGGTCTGGAACCTGGCAGCAAACCGATGACCGGCTGGGTCTCCACCAGGGTATCCGGCCGCAAGGCCCGGAATTCCGGCGCCTGATCCATGAGGGGATTGCCTACATACACAGCCTGATCCACCCCCCGCTCCTGAAACCAGGCCACTTCAAAGGGAAAAATCAGGGCAAGCCTGTCCACAGAATCCGCAAGCTGCTTCACTCTGGAGGATCGCCAGGCCCAGACTTTGGGACTGATATAGTAGAGAACGGGGATACCCAGTTTTTTTGCTTCTTTGGCAAGGCGCAGGTTAAACCCCGGATAATCAATGAGGATGAGCAGATCGGGCCGCAGGGAAGAAAGAATGGTTGCTGCGATCCTGTAGGCCTTGCGGATACGGGGCAGACTGGCCAGCACGTCGGTGATCCCCATAACCGCCAGTCCCGTACTGTCCACCACAGGACGCATACCCGCCCTCCGCATCTGGTCACCGCCGATGCCACAGAAAAAAAGGGAGGGATCCCTTTCCGACATCGCCCGTACCAGACCCGCACCATGCAGATCGCCCGAAGCCTCCCCTGCCACCAGCATCACGGTTCGCTTCATGCCCTGTTCCTTTCCGACAGCAAAGCCGCCATGTCCGCAGGCCTTTCCATGGCCATCACGCAGATATCCAGGCGATCTGCCTCACGCACAAGGGTCTCGCGATCCAGGGCCAGGGTTTTTCCCGCCTCCAGTACCAGCACCCGGATTCCGGATTCCGCCATCACCCGGATGGTATCCGGCCCCACTGCGGGAACATCAAAACGCATGTCCTGTCCGGGTTTGGCAAGCTTCACCAGTACCGCATCCCCACGCCCCAGCGCACCACCGCGCCGGATGGTGGCATCGGTACCGTCAATGGCCTCTACAGCCAGTACGGAACCACCTCCCACCACCACACACTGTCCCACATCCAGCTCGCCAATGCGGCGGGCTACCTCCCAGCCGACTTCAATGTCCGCCAGTACGCCCCTGGGAGGTTCTTTCCGTGTCCAGAGACCCGGGGGAGACAGAAGTTCCGGCAGCATGGACGTGGAAGCCACGATGCGGATTCCGTTTTCCTGAAGAATATCGGCAAAAAGACGCAGCACACCATCATCATGACTGTGCCGCATGCGGGCCATGGCCTTGATGGCCAGAATATCGGGCCTCACATCCACAAACATGCGGGTTTTGCGGACACCACCCATCATGACGGCAGTCTCCACCCCCGCATCCTTGAAAAAACGGATGAGTTTTCTCACCTGACCGAGATAGACCCAGCGGAAGGCTTGGGAAAGGGAAACAAGATTTTCGTCCCCCTCTCCATGGAAGGCTGCGGTGGCAACGAAAAATCCCTGTTCCGCCGCTTTTTTTGCAAAGATGACAGGAAACATACCATTTCCTGCAATGATACCGATTTTTTTCTGACGATGGCTGCAACTGCCAGGGTCGCTACTGTCCAAGGGACGTCAACGCTCCTTCCCTTTATGGATTACCGGGTAATGCCCCGATCCGATTTCTGGATAAATTCAATGAAAGCCTGTACCTCAGGGATGGGCTCCACACTGGCGCGTACCCGTTCAATGGCTTCCTTCAGGGTTAAACCATAACGAAAAATCACTCTGTAAGCCTGTTTGAGATGCTTCAGGGTTTCTTCCGGAAATTCCCGCCGTCTCAGTCCCACCTTGTTGAGACCATGGAGGGTGGCCCTGTCCCCGGAAGCGATGACAAAGGGCGGAATATCCTTCACCACAGCGGACTTTCCACCAATATAGGCATAATCCCCCACGGTGACAAACTGATGCACAGCCGCAAGCCCTCCCACAATAACATAATCCCCCAGAGTGACATGCCCAGCCAGGGTGGCATTGTTGGAAAGAATCACGCCCTTTCCCGTACGGCAGTCATGGGCCACATGGCAATAGGCCATCAGCAGGTTTTCCTCGCCGACCAGCGTCAGCCCCCCCCCAAGCCCCGTTCCCCTGTGCAGGGTGGCAAATTCACGGATCACGGTCTTGCGGCCCACTTTCAGCCAGGTTTTTTCTCCCTGAAACTTCAGATCCTGGGGATCTCCCCCCACAGCCGCATAAGGATAAATCCTGCAGTCCGGCCCGATTTCCGTATAATGATCCACCATGGCATAGGCACCAATGCGGGTTCTTGCACCAATGCATACCTGATCCCTGACAATGGCAAAGGGGCCGATTTCCACATCTTCGCCAATTTCCGCACCCGAATCCACAATGGCTGTGGGATGAATGGCCATAAACTATCCTTGATCTCCCAGAACTGCCATGAATTCGGCTTCCACAGCCCGCGCACCCTCTACTGTGGCCATCCCGTACATTTTCACCGTTCTGGATTTCAGTTTTAAAATGTTGACTTCCATCCGGAGCTGATCCCCCGGAATCACCTTACGCCGAAAACGGGCCTTATCCGCTCCTGTAAGCAGCAGCGGATGGGCCTGATGCTCCCTGGGCCAGGAGGCATAGGCCAGAATCCCCCCCGCCTGTCCCAAAGCCTCCAGAATCAGCACCCCCGGCATGATGGGAAAGGCTGGAAAATGCCCCTGAAAAAAAGGCTCATTCACCGTAACATTTTTGATGGCGCAGATGGATTTTCCCGGTTCAAGGGAAAGCACCCGATCCACAAGAAGAAAGGGATAGCGGTGGGGAAGATACTTCAGAATATCGAGTACCTCCATCCTCCCCATACTCTCGTCTCCCCCGCTCATGACAAAACATCCTTTTCCGTTTCCAGGCCCAGCCTGCGTTCAAGAGCAGCAATTCTGCGACGCATTTCCGGAAGACGGGGAAGAATACGCTGCACCCGCAGCCAGGTTTTGTGGGGCATCTCCGGACTGCCGCTGACCACCTGACCGTCCGCCACATCCTGGGCCACACCGCTCATGGGCCCTACCTGCACATAATCCCCAATGCGGATATGCCCTGAAACACCTACCTTACCTGCAAGGATGGTGTTCCGGCCAATACGGCTGCTTCCCGCAATCCCCACCTGGGCCACAAGAAGGGTATGCTCTCCAACACTCACATTGTGGCCCACATGTACCTGATCATCGAGTTTCACCCCTAGACCGATACGGGTCAGCCCAAAGGTACCCCGATCAATGGTGCACCCCGCACCGATCTCCACATCATCTCCAATCTCAACAGCACCCAGATGGGGAATCTTCTCCCATGTTCCGTCTTTGGGCGCAAAGCCGAAACCATCACATCCGATGACAGAGGCACTGTGGATACGCACCCGGTTACCAATCACCGTCCCTGGATAAAGGGTCACATTGGGGTAAATATGGCAGAAATCCCCCAGCACACACCCCTCTCCGATAACACTTCCCGCACCGATACGGCAGCCCTCCCCTATCCGTACCCCGTCACCGATCACCACGGAAGCTTCGGTGAACAGATTGCCCTTGCAAACAAAGGCGTCTCCCACCACGGTGCTGGGATGGATGCGATGACAGGGAGCAGGGTCGGGATAAAAGAAATTCAGAAGCCGGGCAAAGGCCCAGTAGGGTGCATCCGAAACCAGAAGGTTACGACCGGGAAGTTTTGCCCCCTCTCCCACAATAATCCCGCCAGCCATGGAAGAAGCTGCCTGATGCAGATATTTGGCATTCATGGCCAGGGAAAGATCACAGGATCCGGCACTCTCCAGAGGCGCGACACCCGATATTCGGGTATCCCCATCCCCCACAACCCTGCCGCCGCAGACCTGCGCAAGTTCCGCCAAAGAGTAGCTCACATTCATGATCCGCTTTTTCCATATTTCTTATCATGGTCACGAATCAGCCGATCCGTGATATCCACACGCTCCGGAGCATAAACCACACCCACATTTTCAAGGATCAGGAGATAATTTTCCTTTTTACCGATCTCCTGGATCAGCTCCCGAACCTCTCCCTGAATCCTGGCCATGATCTCGCCCTGCTGCTGATTAAAGCTGCGGGTGAACCGCTGCTCCATGTTGCGCAGATCCAGAGCCTTGATCTGAAGATCCCGTTCCCGCTGACTTCTGGCTTCTTCGGAAAGCACCATGGCTTCCCGCATCAGACCTTCCCGGAGTTTTTCAATTTCCTGCTTTTTGGCCTCCAGCTGGGCTTCCAGCTTACGGGCTTCTTCGGCCACCTGACTTTTGGCAAGCTGTCCGGCCTTTGAGTTTTTCAAAAAAGTTTCAAAATCAAAAACACCGACTTTGGCAACATCTGCGGCAAAGGCTGCTCCGGACAGAATCAGACAGACACACACACACTGCGCTAAAAGCGTTCTCCATCCCATCTTGCTCTCCTTTCATCCGGAAAAGGCCGGATACTCACCTGTGCTCGGGCCGCTAAAAAGCACCGCCCATGGTAAACTCCCAACGACCGCCCTTTTTTTCTCCATCCACACGATCCAGCGGAATCCCGTATTCCAGCCGGATGGGACCAATGGGTGAAAACCAGCGGATACCATAGCCGGCACTGCGCTTGACCCCTTCCAGTTCAATCCCCTGATCCGTATCAAAAACATTGCCCATATCATAAAAAAGAAGCCCCATCAGTCCGGCTTCCTTCACCATGGGAAATAAAAACTCGAAATTGGCCTGGACAAATTTATCCCCACCCTTGTTTTTTCGATAGACAACGGTCTTCTGCTCCACACCGGTGACATTGCCTGCTGCATCAGTGGTGTATTCATCATAGGTGTAATCCCCGTCATAATAAACCGCCACATCCCGCCAGCGATAGCCTCTGAGGGAATTCATGCCGCCAAGGTAAAATTTTTCATAGTCCGGCAGATGCCCGCTGCTGTTCTTATGTACATACCCCGTTTCCCCATGGAGAAAAAAGACCGCATCCCAGACAAGGGGGACATACCAGCCCGCATCCGCCGTATATTTGGTAAAGGCGATATCTCCTCCCAGAAGACCACCCGCATGTTTCACCGTCAGGTTATGATTGCCCCCTTCCGAAGCATTGAACATGCGGTTTGTGGAATCATAGTTGAGCCTCAGGGTGAGGGTGCTTGCAAGATCCAGGGGCACCATGGCAAGAATATCCTCGTTGACCAGCTGCTCCTTGCCCTCATCCACCGTCACATCAAACATCTCAATGCCATAGGAAAGATAGGCCCGTGTATAATCCCAGACCGGGTAACCGAAACGGACAGAACCGCCCGTACTTTTCTTTGTATAGTCGTCATACTCCCGATCCCAGTCATAAATATCAAAACCTGCGGAAAGGGGACGGTCAAAAAGGTAGGGTTCCGTAAAGCTTAAGGTATATTTCGTGGAAGTACTGCTGACATCGGCCCTGAGATTCAGAGTCTGTCCCTTGCCCCGGAAATTGCGCTGGGTAACGGAAATCTGACCAAAAAGATTGTCCTGGGAACTGTAACCCGCACCAAAGGTGAACATCCCCGTAGGTTTTTCCTCCACCCGTACCTTGAGATCCACTTTCTCCGGATCCGCCGTTTTTTCGATGTCCAGACGGACATCCTCAAAATAATCAAGCCGGTTCAGGTTGCGGATCCCCCGCTTGACCTTGCTGCCGCTGTACAGATCCTGTTCCAGCAGGGGAATCTGGCGGCGGATGACCTTGTCCCGGGTTTTGACGTTGCCCTCAATCTCAATGCGGTCAATATAGACCTGTTTTCCCTGACGTATGGTGTAGAGAATCTCCACCGCACCCGCCTCAGGATCCTTCCGCAACTGGGGATAGACGTCGGAATTCGCATACCCCGCATCGCCATAAAGATCCGTCAAAGCCATGATGTCCTGGTGCACCACATCCCGCTTGTACCAGGTTTCCTTGCCAATGCTGCAAAGCCCCAGAAGCACCGTTTCATCAAAAAGCAGATCCCCCTGCACGGAAACCTTGCCCACCTTAAACCGCTGCCCCTCGTCAATCTTAAAACGGATTCTCGCTTCAGAACCCTCAAAAACGATTTCCGGATCCGACACCCGGGCATCCACATAGCCTTCATTGTGGTAAAAGGCCGTAAGTCGGGCGGCATCCTGCTGCACCGCTTCCCGCTTCAGTTCCCCGGAACCCGTAAGCCAGGAAAAAAAGCCCTTTTCTGACGCCTCAATCTGCTTTAAAAGCTGCTTTTTCGTATAACTTTCACGCCCCTCAAAAACAATCTCCGTGACCTTGACCTTTTCCCCTTCGGAAAGAATAAAAATCAGATCCGCCTGATTGTTTTCAAGTTCCTTGATCTCATAATTCACTTCGGTATGGTGGTAGTTCTTTGCCCGGTAAAGATCCCGGATCCGTTCCATATCCCGCCGTACCTGAAACACATTCAGAATCGCCCCGGTCTTGGTGGTAACGGATTCCAGCACCTTGGCCTGTTCGTAAACCCGGTTCCCCCGAACAAAAATCTGGCGTACACTGGGTTTTTCCCGAACCGTAAAGATAACGACCTTGCCCTCGGGCTTTTCCTCCACAGCCACACGGATATCATCAAAATATCCCATGTCATAAATGGCCTTCAGGTCATCGGAAAGTGCTTTTTGCAGATAGACATCACCCGGCCCGCTCTGGATCACCCGAAGAATGGCATCGTCCTCAATGCGCTGATTCCCTCGGATTTCCACCAGACTGACGGTCTCCCGGCCCACCAGAAGATCGGCCATTTTACGGGCAAGACTGCGGGTCGCCAGAAAAAGACCGTCCACGGACTCCCCTTCTTCCACAAGACGCCGCTCCCTCCCTTCCAAAAAAAGCCGGGCGGAAAGACGGAAACCGCCATTTTCCAGCAGGAGCCATCCCCAGATGGCGGCATCCGCTCCAGCCGCTTCCATGGAAAGGGAAACCGCCTCCGCATCCAGAGGGGCCTGTTCAGCCATCCGGGAAGACAAGCCTGCGCTGGTCATTTCCCTTGCAATACGCTCCGCCACCTGCTTTCCAAGATCTGCGGAACGCAGATCCCCTTCCACGGAAAAGGGCGCAATCCACACCATCCGGGAAGCGGCCATACCTGCGGAAGCCCCTCCCAGAATCACCAGCAAAAAAAACAGTACGCCACAGAAAAAACTCCGATTCATGCAACCATCCTCTGCTGTGAACGCCATAAAACCCGAAAATCCGGCAGCGTCATGCTATACGTCAAATATCCGGGCCTGAAAAGAAAAGAGAGACAAAAAAGCCCTGAAGTCCCACAACCGTTTTTTCAGGAATGCCATTCCACATCCTCGATTCCGCCGTGCATCAGGGTCACCTGTTTTTGCATCATCCGGGCCAGATCCATGTTATGGGTCACCACAACCAGGGCACAGGCCCTTTCCCCATGAATTTCCAGAAGAAGCTCATGAACATTCCGGCTGTTTTCTATATCGAGATTACCCGTGGGCTCATCGGCAAAAAGAAAGGGAGGTTCCATGATCAGGGCCCTGGCCAGGGCGGCACGCTGCTGTTCACCGCCGGAAAGCTGGGGAATTCTGTGCTCCAGGCGATGGGACAGGCCCACACGGGCCAGAAGACTTTCCGCCCGCTCCCGTACCTCTCCCATCCGCATCCCGGCAATACGACCGGGCATCATGACATTTTCAAGGGTGGTAAATTCCGGCAGAAGATGGTGAAACTGAAAAACAAAACCCATTTCCCTGTTCCGCACACCGGCCAGCCCCGCATCGTCCAGAGCCAGAATGTTCCGGCCATGGAGAAGCAGTTCTCCCGTATCCGGACGATCAAGCGCCCCCAGAATATGCAGCAGGGTGGATTTCCCGATACCCGAAGGCCCCACAATGGCAATGGTATCTCCCCGCCGTACTGTCCAGTCGAGATCCTTCAGCACGGGAACAGCGGCAGCACCATCCAGGAATGTTTTCGATACACCGCAGAGCTGAAGTTCTTCTGCCCTATCCATAGCGGATACCCTCCACAGGATCAAGACGGGAAGCCTGCATGGCAGGATACAGGGTGGAAAAAAAACAGATCAGCAGGGAGGCAAGACCAATCACCAGCACATCGCCCCATTCCAGCAGAACGGGAAGGTTGGTAAAGGGATAGGCTTCGGGCAGACGGATAATGGGATAGCGTTCCAGAAAAAGACAAAGGGCCACACCGGATGCCACTCCAAAGAGCGTTCCCAGAAAACCGATGATCATCCCCTGGATCACAAAAATTCTCCGGATCAGGCCACGGGTGGCTCCCATGGCCATGAGAATGGCAATGTCCCTGGTTTTTTCCATCACCATCATAATCAGAGAACTGGCAATGTTGAAGGCTGCCACCAGAATAATCAGGGTCAGGATAATGAACATGGCCGCCTTTTCCAGCTTCAGGGCGGAAAAAAGATTCTTGTTCATTTCCATCCAGTTGCGTGTCCAGTATCCCCAGCCGAAATCTTTCCGAATGCTCTCCCCAAGACTGTCTGCGGTATACACATCTTCAATCCAGATACCGATTCCGGTGACCTTGTCCCCCATCCCCATGAGACGGGAGGCTTCTTCGATGCGGACATAGCAGAGAGCACCATCGTATTCATAAAGACCGGATGAAAAAAGGCCCGTCACCTGAAAACGGCGCACCTTGGGTAACATACCCACAGGCGACAGCATGAACTCAGGCGACATGACCTGTACCGTATCTCCCAGAAGCACACCCAATTCCGCAGCAAGCGTTTTTCCCAGAATGATCCCAGGAAGTTCACCGGAATCGGGGATTTTCAGCTGCACGGCAAGGCTCTCCCGATCCGTCCCCTCAATGGAGACCCGCTGTCCTTCAGGATCAATGCCCCGCAGAAACGCCCCCCCCATGCCATTGCTGGCACGGAGCACCACTTTGCCGTAGACAAAGGGAGCCGTTGCCACAATACCGGGAATCTGCTCCAGCCGTTCCTGCGCAGCGCCGGAATCCTGCACGCCTCCCCCCTGCCCCATGAGCAGAATATGGGGTTCCAGTCCCAGAATGCGCTTTCTGAAATCCGTCTCCGCACCGCTCATCACGGCAATGACCACCACAAGGGCCATGACCCCAAGGGCCACTCCGAAAACGGAAAGGATACCGATAAGGGAAATAAACCCCTGTTTCCGCCGGGCACGGAGATACCTGCCTGCAATGAAAAATTCAAGGGACATGACCAGGGAAAACCGCCTTGTTGAAGAGGAATCGGAAGTATCCGTCAGAAGCCATCATCTGGAAGCGGGTTTCATGTGGGGAAAGAGAATCACTTCCCGTATGGAGGCGGCATCCGTAAGCAGCATGGCAAGGCGATCCATCCCTATTCCCTGCCCGGCCGTCGGTGGCATACCGTATTCGAGGGCTTCGATATAATCTTCATCCATCATATGCGCCTCGGCGTCCCCGGCTTCCCGTTCGGCCACCTGCATGAGAAAACGATCCTTCTGATCTTCAGGATCATTCAGCTCGGAAAAACCGTTGGCAATCTCGCGGCCTGCCACAAAAAGCTCAAACCGTTCCGTCAGGGAAGGATTTTTATCCGATCTGCGGGAAAGGGGAGAGACCTCCACAGGATAGCCCGTAATAAAGGTGGGCTGAATCAGCTTCGGTTCCACAAGGGCGTCAAAAAGTTTGGTCAGTACCTTGCCCAGTTTTTCCGTCTTGGTGACGGTAATTCCTTTTTCCCGGGCAAAGGCAAGCAGACCTTCCCGGTCTTCGAGAAGGGTACGATCCACACCGCCAATATCCACCAGGGCATCCAGCAGGGGAATCTTGGGCCATTCACCATCAAAACGCAGGGTGTGTCCCTGATAGGGAACCTCCACACTGCCCGTCACTTCCTTTGCCACATGGGCAAACAGGGCTTCGGTGAGGGCCATAAGATCTTCATAGGTGGCATAAGCCCAGTAATATTCCATCATGGTGAACTCCGGATTATGGCGGGTGGAAACCCCCTCATTCCGGAAATTACGATTGATTTCAAACACCTTGTCAAAACCGCCCACCACAAGTCTTTTGAGATACAGCTCAGGGGCGATACGCAGGTAAAGATCCATCCCCAGAGCGTTGTGATGGGTCACAAAGGGTGTGGCCTCGGCACCACCGGCAACGGGCTGCATCATGGGGGTTTCCACTTCAAGAAAACTCCGGGCGATGAAAAACTCCCGTACGGCCTGTATCATGCGGCTTCTGCGCAGAAAAATCTCCCGGACTTCGGGATTCATGATCAGATCCACATAGCGCTTTCTGTAGCGTTTTTCCGGATCCTTCAAGCCATGATATTTCTCGGGCAGAGGACGCATGGCCTTGGACAGCAGACGAAACTCCCCGGCGTCCAGGGTCCATTCTCCGGTGCGGGTGGCAAAGAGCGTTCCTCTTATCCCCACGAAATCGCCCACATCCATCTGCCGGAAAAGGGTATAGGCTTCTCCCAGGGTTTTCTCCTGGAGATAGGCCTGCAGCATCTGACCACTGCCGTCCTTGATGCGGATAAAGGCCGATTTCCCAAAACGGTTGATGGCCATCATCCGGCCTGCCACGGCAAACTCCGGGGATTCCGAAGCCAGGGTTTCAGCCTGTTTTTCGATATAGTCCCGAACCCTGTCGATACCATGGGAAATACGGAAATCATTGGGGTAAAGATTGATGCCCTTTTCCTTCAGTTCCTGATGTTTGCGCCGTCTCTGACCCAAAACATCCCCGGCATTTTCCGGGCTGCTCTCGCTTTGATGTGCATCCATAGTGTTTTATCTGTCTCCAAAAAATACCGGGATAGGGTTATGAAAGTCCTGAATCCTGCATGGATCCGCCTTTTACCCGCATCCTCCTGTCATCAGAAAACCTGGTTTCTCAAGCCAGCACCTAGCTACCCTATTGCGTATGGGGTGTCAACCACCGACAGGCTCCGGTTCTGCCTTGCGCAAGGGGTCATGCGCACGGGGCATACGGATGGTGAAGGTGCTGCCATGACCCGGCCGACTTTCCACATCCAGACGGGCACCCATGGCGTCAAGAATGCGGATGGCAATGGAAAGCCCAAGCCCCGTGCCACTGGCCTTGGTGGTGTAGAAGGGATCGTAGATGAGATGAAGACTTTCCTCGGGAATGCCACAGCCCGTATCCCGGATGGCAATGCGCACCATGCGTTCCCTGTCCGCTGTCGCCTGAATCCGGATTTCCCCTTCCCCGTCAATGGATTCGGCAGCATTCAGGAGAAGATTCCAGAGCACCTGACGCATACGATCCGCATCCGCCTCCACCCGGATATCCGGCTCCAGATGCAGAAAATAAGCGATACGCCCCCGGTTCCGGGTATCCTGCTCCTGCATCTGCACCGTCTCGTGAATAAGATGGCCCACATCCAGGGCTTCGGGATTTCCCCGGCCCGGTTTGGCAAAAAGCAGAAACTCTGTCACCAGAGAGGAAAGACGATCGGACTCCCGACGCACAATCCGCATCAGGCGAACGGAATCCGCATCCTTGCAGATTTCCGTTTCGAGAAGCTCAATGGCACCCGTGAGGGAAGCCAGGGGATTTTTAATCTCATGGGCAAGGCCTGCGGCCATTTCTCCTACGGTGGCAAGGCTTTCCATACGGCGTACATAACTGCTCATACTCCGTATCTCTTCCCGCGCTTTTCGGAGCTGCACGGAAAGAAAACTTGTCAGAATGGCAACGGAAAAACAGGCCACGGTTACGGAAAGAATGCGAAAAAAAACGGCCCAGAAGTCCACTCTCTCCATCAGAAAACCCGTGCCCACCATAAAGGTGGGCAGAACACCGTAATATTCGAGATCCACCAGAAGGCCAAAAAGAATGGCGGAAAAGGAGGCCACCAGCAGACTGTCCCTGCGGCTGAGAATGATACTGGCATTGATGATGACCAGCATATAGAGAAAGGTCAGCAGGGAGTCATAGCCCCCCGTCACCCAGATCAGCGCCGTTACCAGCAGCACATCCCAAAAAAGCTGCACGCCGGCAAAGAGACGGGGATGACGGGTTCGCGTATGCCATATGGCGTATATCAGAGAAAGAATCAGCACCAGGGTAGCGATAACATACAGGGCTTTAGCGGGAAACACGGAGAAAATCAGTTTTTCCTGATACTGAAAGGTCGCGGAAAAGCCCAGCAGCAACAGGGCCAGAAAGGCCCTGGCCCCCATAAGCCAGCCCAGCTTCTTTAACATCTCCCTGTTCTGTGCCTCCATATCCGTTCTCCCCTGCACCTTTCCTTAACCACCAACAGCCCCGGCCATCTGAAAGACCGGAAGATACATGGCCACCACCAGGCCGCCAATCACAACCCCCAGAAAAACCAGCATAAAAGGTTCAATCAGAGCCGTGAGATTTTCCACGGCCTGATCCACCTCATCGTCATAGAAATCGGCAATCTTGCCCAGCATGGCATCCAGAGCCCCCGTGGATTCCCCTACCGCAATCATCGAGCAGACCATGGACGGAAAAACCCCGCTTTCCGACAGGGGATCCGCCATGGTCTGCCCTTCGGAAATGGCGGAGCGGACTTCGTACACGGCTTCTTCCACAACACGGTTTCCTGCGGTCTTGGCAACAATCTCCAGGGCCTCCAGAATGGAAACTCCGGAAGAGAGCATGGTTCCCATGGTACGGGTAAACTTGGCCACAGCCACCTTACGGATCAGAATACCGGCAACGGGCAGCCTCAGAAAAAGGGTGTCCATTATCGTACGCCCTTTCTGGGTACGGTAAAAACGTTTGAAGGCAAAGATAAACACCACAATCCCCACAATAATATGAAGAATCTTGGCCTGAACAAATTCACTCATATTGATAACAATCTGGGTGGGGGCAGGCAGGGCACTGCCAAAATCCGCAAACATGCTCTCAAACACCGGAATTACAAACACCAGGATGACACCCACGACAATCATGGCAATGCAAATGGTGACCAGGGGATAGGTCATGGCACCCTTGACCTTTTTTTTCAGCTTGGACATTTTTTCCATATAGGCGGAAAGACGGCGCAAAATCACATCCAAAATCCCCCCCGCTTCCCCTGCGGCTACCATGTTGACAAAAAGGTCATCAAAGAGGTTGGGGTATTTCTTCAGAACATCGGCAAGTGTCTCCCCCCCTTCCACCCCCGCCTTGATCTCTTTGATGATTTTCCGGAAAGTGGGATTTTCCTGCTGAGTGCCCAGGATATCCAGACACTGCACAATGGGCAGACCGGCATCAATCATGGTGGAAAACTGGCGGGAAAAAATGATCACATCGTCCTGGCTGACCTTGGGCTGTAAAAAAGCAATATTTTCCAGAATATCCTTGGGCTTGAGCTTGACCTTGAGTGGCGTGATCTTCTGCTGGGCCAGCCGGGTACGCACGGCAGCCTCATTGGGTGCTTCCATCTCACCCTTGCGTTTCTGATTTTTACGGTTTTTCCCTTCCCAGATAAATACGGGCATCGTCCTTCTCCCATTTCAGATAAATATCAAGATCCATGATGATCATCCGCCCTTGCCCGGACAGCAGGCAAAGCCCCAGGTCACGACAAAAAAAGACTCAAGCAGACAAAAAAACACTCCCGATGTCCTGCCGGAAAAAGTTATCCGGGCAGAGCCATCCCGGGGAGGGTATAAAAATTCCCCCTTTTCATCTGTTGCACCTCCAGTTTTTTAGCAAAGTGCATACCCGAAAGCACCCGTATTGCCTGATCCCTGTCAACCCCCTGGGTACGCACCACATCCTCCAGGGTCACCGGCCTGCGCAATACCAAAGCCAGAATCTTTTTTTCAAGAAGGGCATCCTCGGGTCTTAAGCCCGCAACTTCTCCCCGAACCCGCCCCACGGCCTCAGCCTCGGCAATACGCTCCCGGAAACGTTGAAGCAGGGCTTCTCCTGCCGTCGTCACCCATTTTTCCGTACCCGGCCGATCCAGGGTATTGAGCTGTACCCGATCCGGACGCACCCGGGCCACAGCCGCAGCAATGCCTTCAATTTCCCTTTTTCCGTCATTCACACCGGGAACCACAAAAATTTCCAGCCAGAGTTCCCCCGTAAACATCTCCCGGAAAGCCACAAGGCCCTCCAGCATCCGATCCGGGAAAAGACCGGGATAGGGACGGTTCAGGGCATCAAAGACATCCGGACTGGCGGCGTCATAATTGGCGATCACCCGATCCGCAGCCACGAGATCCCGCCGCACGTCTTCCTGCCAGAAAAGCGTACCATTGGTGAGAACCGTAACAGGATAACCGGGCCAGCGTGTGTGAATGGTATCAATGAGAAGCCCGATTCCCGTATGCAGGGTAGGTTCCCCCGATCCGGAAAAGGTAATGCTGTCCAGAACGGGCCCTGGATCCAGAACCCTGGCAAGCTCTCCGATCACCGCATCCGTAGGTACCCATTCCTGACGAAGCAGGGTTTTACGGGTTGTCCTGCCGGACTCACAATAGATACAATCCAGGGTGCAGGTCTTGGCCGGAAGAAGATCCACACCAAGGGAAAGCCCCAGTCGACGGGAAGCCACAGGGCCAAAAACATATTGAAAGTCTTTTGCTTCTCGATTATTCATGTCCAGTCCATAAGGGATTCAAAGGTTGTATTCATTAACACACTTCCTCTGTGGCGACAATCTCCCCCCGGAGCAGTCTGATGGATCCCCTGCCCGGAACCCTGCCATCCGACAGCGGATGCCACACGGCTCCCGTGGAGATGAACCGGAAAGCATAAGAACCTGTCGCCTGTCGGCAGAAACATTCGGAGGCCTCCTTGCGCCCGTCCCCCCCATCTTCCCCAGAGGCTCCTGTGCATACCCTCATTACCACCCATCAGAATGCGGATCTGGATGGCATTGCCTCCATGCTGGCTGCCAAAAAACTCTATCCTGAAGGACGTATCGTACTGCCGGGAAGCGACTCTCCGCAACTGAAACATTTCTTTGTCCAATCCCTGCTCTATCTTTTTGACCTCATCCCCCTGCGGGAAATCCGTCCTGAAGAAGTGCGAAGACTCGTCATTGTGGATACCCGTCAGGCGGAACGTATCGGTGAACTGGCCCACCTGGCCTTGCAGAAAAACATGGAAGTGCATATCTACGATCACCATCCGGAAACCCCGGATGACCTTCAGGCCAAGGTGCTGGTTGCAGGAGAAAGGGGGGCCACGGTGAGTCTCATGGTACCGCTGCTCCAAAGACATAACATAGGACTGACACCTGAGGAAGCCACCCTGCTCGTCATGGGTATTTTTGAAGACACAGGCCACCTCACCAGCCAAAGCACCACAGCCGAAGATTTTGAGGCCCTGGCCTGGCTCATGCGCCAGGGAGCCCACCTGCCTACGGTGGGGGATGTGCTGACACGGGAAATCGATCCCGCCCAGTTACGCCTCCTCAATGAAATGCTGGACAGTGCCTCGGAGTTTTCCGTTCATGGCAGCCCCGTCACCCTGACCCGTATCTCCCAGGAAAGCTATTCGCCGGATCTGGCCTTTCTTGTGCACCGTTTCATGCAGATGGAAAAAATCCCCATCCTGTTTCTTCTGGCACGTATGGATGGCAAAATCCACCTCATTGGCCGCAGCAGACTCGCAGATCTGGATGTCGGTGCCCTCATGCGCCGCTTTGACGGGGGAGGTCATGCAGCTGCCGGTTCGGCCACCATCCGCAACCAGACCCTGGCTCAGGTGGAAAACCGCCTGCAAACCCTTCTCCTCGAAATGATGCCCCACCGCTTCCGGGCCGGGGAAATCATGAGTGCACCCCCCCATACCATCGCCCCCTCAGCCAGCTTCCGCATGGCCAGCCAGTCCATGACCCGCTACAATGTCAATGCCCTTCTCGTCACGGAAAAGGGGGATGCCACAAGCCCCCTCCTCGGACTCATCACCCGCCAGATTGTGGAGCAGGGGCTTTCCCATGCCATGGATACCGCCCTGGTACAGGACTATCTCATCAGCGAATTTGACGTCGTGGATCCCGATGCCTCCCTTCCCCGCATCCAGGAGGCCATTGTGGGTGGCAAACAGCGTATCCTTCCCGTTATGGGATCCGGAGGCCTTCTCGGTGTGATCACCCGTACGGATCTTCTCCAGCTCATGGTTCGCGAACAGGAAGAAGGCGCTTCCATCCGGGAACAGGGAAGCAGCGAACGCCTGCCCAAAACCCGCAACATCCTGAATCTCATGCGGGAAAGACTGCCCGACAGAATCCTGAAGCTTCTGGCCGCCATTGGTCACAGCGGCGATGTGGCGGGATGCAACACCTTTGTGGTGGGCGGTTTTGTACGGGATCTGCTCCTGTACCGGAAAAATGAGGACATCGACATTGTGGTGGAAGGAGACGGTATCCTCTTTGCCGAAACCTTTGCCGCTTCCCATAAGGCCAGAGTCCATGCCTATTCCAAGTTCGGCACAGCGGTGATTACCCTGGAAGACAACTTCAAAATTGATGTGGCCACAGCCCGCACCGAATACTACCCCTCCCCTGCGGCCCTGCCGGAGGTGGAAAGAAGCAGCCTCAAGGCCGATCTCTATCGCAGGGATTTCACCATCAACACCCTGGCCATCCAGCTGAACAAGGCCCGCTATGGTACCCTCATGGATCATTTTGCCGGCCAGAAGGATCTTAAGGACAAAACCCTGCGCATCATCCACAATCTAAGTTTTGTGGAAGATCCCACACGCATCTTCCGGGCAGTACGTTTTGAATCCCGCTTCGGCTTCACCATCGGTAAACTCACGGTTCGGCTCATTGGCAACGCCATCCGCATGGGCGTGTTCAAAAGACTCTCCGGGCCGAGGGCCATGGGAGAGATCATTACCATTCTGGAGGAAACCGATCCCGTCCCCGCCATCCGGAGGCTGGAAGAATTCAATCTCCTTGCAGCCCTCCACCCTTCCCTGAAACTGACGGAAAGTACTCTGGAACTTCTGGTGGAAACCCGTAAAATCATGGACGGCTTCGACCTGATCGCCGAAGATCTGAACTGTGAACGCTGGCTGGTCTATTTTCTGGCCCTCCTTCAACCCTGCACACCGGCGGAAAGTACAAAAATCTGCCGCGTACTGCGTCTTGCCAAATGGCAGGAAGAAATCTGTGTCCGGGAACGCAAGGTGGCGGAAGCCTGCCTTTTCAGGCTCCAGCGGGAACTGCCTCTGGACAACAGCATTCTTTATAGCCGTCTGCATGTTTTCAAAACCGAAGTTTTGTTATACATGATGGCGGCCACAGGCAAAAACAAGGTGAGAAAGGCCATTGCCCACTACCTTGCCCGGCTGCGCTCTATAAGCCCTCTGATTCAGGGACGGGATTTAAAGGCCATGGGGGTTCCGCCCGGACCCCGCTATCGGAAAATTCTCATGCAGGTACTGGACGCCAAACTCAATGGCGTCCTGAAAACAAAGGAAGAAGAGCTGGCCTTTGCGGCCCGTATTCTCAAGGATACTCCGGAAAACGGAGACAGGGAGCAGAAAGCATGACCAAAAAACAAAGGGTACTGACCGGCATCACCACCACAGGAACCCCCCATCTCGGTAATTTTGTGGGGGCCATAGGCCCTGCCATTGAAGCCAGCCGCAATCCGGATGTGGAAGCCTTTTATTTTCTTGCGGACTACCACGCCCTCATCAAATGCCAGGAACCCAAGCGGGTCGCCGCATCCCGGATTGAAGTGGCAGCCACCTGGCTGGCTCTGGGGCTGGATACGGACAACGCCACCTTCTACCGTCAGTCCGATATCCCTGAAATTCCGGAACTCACCTGGATTCTCACCTGTGTGGCGGCCAAGGGACTGCTCAACCGGGCCCACGCCTACAAGGCTGCCGTACAGATCAATGAGGAGGAAAAAGAAAAAGATCCGGACAAGGGTGTCACCATGGGGCTGTTCAGCTATCCCGTTCTCATGGCCGCCGACATTCTCATGTTCAACGCCCACAAAGTTCCCGTAGGCCGGGATCAGGTTCAGCACATTGAAATGACACGGGATATCGGTGCCCGTTTCAACCATATCTTCGGTTCCACCTTTATACTGCCCGAAGCTGTTGTAGACGAAAAAACCGCCGTCCTGAGCGGCATTGACGGCAGAAAGATGTCCAAAAGCTACGACAACACCATCCCCCTCTTTCTGCCGGAAAAACAGCTCCGGAAGACCATCATGAAAATAAAAACCAATTCCCAGGAACCGTCTGAACCCAAGGATCCGGATACCTGTACCCTGTTTGAACTCTACAGTGCCTTTGCCACAAAGGAAGAAATCCAGGCCATGCGCAGCCGCTATGCCGAAGGTATCGGCTGGGGAGACATGAAGGTTCTCCTCTTTGAGTACCTCAATACCCTCCTGAAAGAACCCAGGGAACGCTACATCGAATTCATGGCTGACCCCGCAAAAATCGAAAACATTCTCCTGCAGGGTGCGGAAAAAGCCAGAAGTGTGGCTGCTCCCTTCCTTGCGGAAATCCGGAAAAAAACAGGGCTGATCCCCTTTGCCTGAAAGGCTGGCATGGTACCATCGGAAGTTCCATGGACTTTTTCCGAACTGACACCGGAACGTATCCTTTCCGCCGTAGAAAAGGCCACAGATCTGCGCATGACGGGTCTTGTGGCCCCTCTGCCCAGCTATATCAACCGGGTCTACGAGTTGCAGGATACGGGGGGCATGCGTCACATTGTCAAATTCTACCGCCCCGGCAGATGGATCCGGCAGGCCCTCACGGATGAACACCGCTTTCTTCTGGACTGTCTGGAGTCCGAACTCCCTGTAGTGCCTCCCCGACAACTTTCCGGGGACACCACCCTGGCCGAGGCGGGAGGTATTTTTTTCGCCCTTTTTCCCAAAAAAGCTGGGCGGGAGCTGGATATCACCACCGACGGAGACTGGGAGATGCTGGGAAGGCTCATCGGAAGACTGCACAATGTGGCAGCTGCCAGACGGGCAGACCACAGGCTGCACCTGCATCCGGAAAAAACCCTGGATCAGGACAGCCGCAGGCTTCTGGCCGACAATCTGCCCCCCAGGATGCGCCGGGAATTCGAGGATCTCGTGGCAAGGCTCAAGGAAAAAGCCCTGCCCCTCTTTGACCAGCAGCCCGCCATCCGCATCCATGGCGACCTGCACCGCAAAAACATCCTGCACAGACCGGGAGAAGGCCTGCTGCTCATTGATTTTGATGATATGATGACAGGGCCTGCGGTACAGGATCTCTGGCTTCTCTTACCGGACAGGCCGGAAAAATGCCCCAGAGAGTGGGGACTGCTGCTGGAAGGCTACCAGAGCTTCCGGCCCCTCCCTTCCCGAAGCCTTGAACTTGTGGAGCCCCTGCGGGCCATGCGGCAGATCTATTTTCTGGCCTGGTGCAGCCGACAGAAAAAGGATGCCCGTTTCAGCAGCACCTTTCCGGACTGGGGCAGCGAATCCTTCTGGCGTCAGGAAATCCGGGATCTTCAGGAACAGCTGCACAGACTGGATGCCACAGCCCCATCCCGATCCTTCCATTTTATTGCTGACCTCTAGACATAAAAACCCCTATAGTAAAGCCCCTCTGCATCCGATGGGCTTATACAGGCCGGGAAGATCACCAGACCCTCTAGCGCAGGACTGTTGCCATGACAGACACACCCGATAAAATCTTCTCACCCGGTACGGGGATTGATATGGTGTTTAACCTCAATACCCTTTCCCCTCTGGTGCGCTCTTCCATGATCTATGATGCAAACCCCGTAAAACAGGAACTCATCATTGCCCAGTCCACGCCGAAAATTCTGCCCAGCATAAATTTTGAAGAACTGCACGCCACAGCCCTGGTTTCAGGCGAAAAAATGGAAAAACGCCGTTATGGCATGAAATGCAGCATCACAGGCTTCCAGAAAAACTATCCCCTTTCCGGCAATACCACAACCGAAGCCATCCATCTGCGCCATGAAGGGCGTATGAGTGAAGTGAATATCCGCTCCGCCTTCCGCATGTCCCCCAACAAAAAATTTTCTATTTTTTCCAAAGTTATCTGGAACAAAAACGAATATATCTCTGGAAAGGAATTTTCCATTTTGGATATTTCCATAACAGGCATGGGGATTCTGCTTCCCCTGAAGGTAAATAACCTGCGCAACCCCATGCTCACCCCTGAAACCCACCTCCCCATGACCATCGGCATGGCCCTCAAATACCCTCAGGGCGAAACCAGCACCATCGAAAAGGTGGCCTGCGCCGCAATGGTGGCACGGATCAATCTCCACTTCACGGAAAAATCTGCCCTCATGGGTCTTCACTTTATCCGCATAAAACCCGAAAGCGAAGAAATTCTCAGCCGCTTCATCCATCTGGCCCAGCTCGAAGAAATCCGTCAGCTCAACCGCTACTGAGTCAGCATAAAGCTTCCTGCGGAATTCCTTTGAAAGAAGGAGGTTCCCCCTTCCCCAAAAACAAAAAAGGCTTACAGCTTTTTGCTGTAAACCCTTACTTTTTTTTATGGCGCGCCCGGCACGATTCGAACGTGCGACCTACGGATTCGTAGTCTAAAAACAACCTCCTTCATTTTTTAAAATTCCCTTCAATTTATCCAATCAAAAAAGCCTGTTTTTAAAGGATTTTCATTCTATATTCCTTCACAAAATAGAACTTTTTCAAATTTATAATCATGGTATTTTTGGTGTCATTTTGGTGTTCCATTGGTGTTCTTTTGGTGTTCTGTTTTCTGAAAAATCGGAGAGCTTATGGCCCAATTCAAATGGTCCGCAACAAAGCATAAGGGTTTACGTTATCGAGAACATGAAAACCGAAAACATGGGGTTAAAAGGGATCGTTTTTACCAATACCGACTGATGGTGGATGGAAAACGAGTCCAGGAATCTTTTGGATGGCTTTCCGAAGGATGGACAGAAGAATCATGTCTTCTTGAAATGGCAAAACTCAAACAGGCCAGGCGCACAGGCGAAGGGGAAGTAACCCTTAAGGATCGCCGGAAAAAAGCCCAGGATGAACGAACCAAGCAGGAACGTAAAGCCCTGACTTTCGACGACGTATGGGAACATGATTATCTCCCGCAAGCCAAGGCAGATCGGGGAACAGAATCTACATTGCGGGAAGAAAACCTTTATACTCTTTGAATAAAACCCGTTCTTGGAAACAAGCCCATTTCAGAAATAGCCCCTCTGCATCTGGAAAAAATCAAGAGCACGATGAAGGCAGAAGGGAAAGCCCCCCGGACAATTCAATATGCCCTGGCGGTTATCCGGCAGGTGTTCAACCATGCAAAAAGGCATAGTCTCTTTGTTGGGGATAATCCTGTTGGAAAGGTAAAGATACCTTCCGAAGACAATAGGAGGACAAGGTTTCTTTCCCATGAAGAAGCATCTCTGCTTTTGGAGGAAATAAAACGCAGAAGTGTTGATGTTTACCAGCAATGCCTTTTAGCCCTGCATACAGGCATGAGAGCAGGAGAGATTTTTTCCCTTACTTGGGAATGTGTTGATTTCCAAAATGAAGTATTGCTGCTGAAGCAAACAAAGAGCGGGAAGGACAGGACTGCCTTCATGACCCCGCAAGTGAAAGAAATGCTGCAAAGCCGGAAACCCACGGAGATGGAACCAAGCGCCTTGGTCTTTCCCGGAAGGAATGGGGGGGAAATAAAACAGGTATCCGATACTTTCAACAGATCTGTTGATGCCCTGAGTTTAAACGAAGGTATCACAGATCCCAAGACCAAGGTAGTCTTCCATACACTGCGCCATACCCATGCTTCATGGCTTGTAGCGACCGGGACGGATCTTTACACGGTGAAAGAACTTCTTGGGCATTCAGATTTCAAAATGACTGCACGATATGCCCACCTGGGTGAAAATACTCTGAGGAATGCCGTTCAAGGCCTGGGAAAGGCCTTGATACACAAGGAAGAGAACGTTCGAATGTTGTAGATATTGAAAAAATAAGGAGGCATGATGGCAGCATCCGATGAAGAGAAAAAAGCACGAGAACAAGAGCTTGCTTCCCTGCTGGCGGAGGCAAAAGAAGCGGTAAAGAGAGGAGAGGCTTACATGAAGAAGATGGGCTGGTAGTTTAAGGAGGAAAATCCAAAAAGAAACCCGCCCCTTGAGGGACGGGCTATGTCTAAGCCTGGGCGTTTTCTTCCAGATATGTGGATACAGCTTCCACCAATAGGCCGGAGCGGGTTTTGCCATACTTGCCCCGGTAGCTGTCGATTTCCCTAAGGAGGCTTTCGGGCAGACTGATATTGACCCGGACAGACTTTTCATAGGATCGCATGATTTTTTCATCCAGGATCACCGGAACGACATCGCCCCCGCCTGCCTGGGCCAGGATTTTTTCCCGTGAAGAGGCCGTAGGCTTTTTATCCAGACCAGACAAGACAGCGGCCAGGGCATCCGTTGCCATCCTGAAAGCTTCATCCCAATCAACACCGAAAGTAGCGCATCCGGGAATGTCCGGGAAATGAACTTCTGTAAATCCTTCTTCACCCACCTCGAAAACTCCATAGTAATATTGCATGTGGCCCTCCTTCTATTTTATGCCAGCAGCCTTGAGGATCTTTTCCGCTGTCCCTTTGGGTATGTCCCGTGGATTTCTGGGGATTGGGATTCTGGGAAATCCCTCTTTTGTCCAGATTTCATGACAGCCCCCTTGCTCTTGCTGGAATCCTGCCTTTTTCAAAAGCCTTACCAGTTCGCTTTTTTTCATGGATACCAGAATCCTTTCCTTGAAAAGGATAAGTGTGTAAAGACACAAAATCAAATCTTTTTTGTGTTTTTATGCACAAAGCCCCTTTTCTCTAAGAGGACGGGTTCCGCTACGGGATTTCCCGTAACGGAACCACCAAGGCCGTTGCAGGTATTAGGCTGTAAGGTTTTTCATGATATGTCAAACTAAGAAATAAAAAATTTGACATGAAAACAGTTAAAATATAAAGTTTGACATATGGAAAAAGCCTGTATTTTCAGCAAGAGCTTTGGGGTGTCAATCTTTTAAGATTAACAGGGGGGTCAAATGGCGGTTATAGGGTGGGCACGGATCAGTACGACGGAGCAGGATCTTTCAGCGCAGGTTGAAGCCCTGAAGATGGCAGGAGCCGAAAAGATTTTTCAGCATCAACATTCGGGGGCCAGTGAAAAAAACCGGGAAGCCTTGTCCGGCCTGGTGGATTATGCCCGTGAAGGAGATGTGGTTCTGACGGCAAAGCTTGATCGTCTGGGCCGATCCCTCAGTCAGATCCTTGAAACCATCGAAGCCTTACATGTCAAAGGTGTTGCCGTCCGTACCTTGGACGGGGCCTTTGATTCCAGCAACGAAAACCCATGGTCAAGGGCCATGATGCAAATAGCAGCAACTTTTTCCGAGTTGGATCGCGCATTGATCGTTCAACGGATGCAGGAGGGACGGAAACGTACAGGGCGACGGGGTGGCAGAGGTGGGAAGGGGATTTACCTACCGGAAGAAGATCGGGCAGAGATACGCAAGCGGCTGGCAGCAGGGGAAAGCAAGGTAGCCCTTGCGAAGGCTTTTTCTGTCAGCAGGGCAACCATTCTGAACATCCAGCGGGAATAGGTGTGACTATTTCGTCCATGAGTAGCAAAAATGGGGAAAAACAGCATCTTGACTTAGGAGGTTCTTCGATCTATTTTTGAATCGGAAGCGATGATGTGAACTTCGTCCTGTCCTTTGGGCAGGCTTGGGCTTGGGCCAGGGATGCCGCTGGCACTCACACGCGCTTCCATTTTTTTGCTTCCTCGCGCACGCTATCCCCCAAACTCAATTTCCCCTTAGGTGGACACAGATCTGATCCATAAACAAAGCCCCTGCATCCTTTCCCGGTGCAAGGGCTTTTGTGTGTGTACGGATATGGAAGGGTCAGGATGCTTGTCTTTCACCGGAAGCGCGTTTCCCTCTGGTTTTCAATCCTACCCTCAGAAGATTTTCGGCCATTTCCAGGGCGCGAATAACATTCTCTTCCCCCACGCAAAAATATCCTGAGTTCGGGCCACCGTGGGCGTGTAGGATCAGATCCAGAAGAGCTTTGGCATGTTCCGCGTAATCTTCGAGGGTCGAGTCGGGGTACAGATGCATGATAACGTTCCTTTCATCCGGATGGAAAGAAGACCGTCACCCAAAAAATAGGGCGGCGGCTCTATACGGGTTCGCATTACCGGAATCAAGCAACCGGCGCTTCCGAAGAAGCCCACGTATAGAACCGCCATAATGGGAATGCAGGTGAATAAAAAATGCGCCTGCATTTATTGGTGGGGGGGCGCTATGCGCTTGATTTCACGGGATGCGAAGCCCGACTTCGGTTTTTTGCCGAAGCGGAAAGATCATGCCATAGACAAGATTCACACGCAAGCGGATTTTTCCTGAAAAACAATCGATTCTCTTTTGACATTGCCGCTGTCATCGCTGCGGAAGGGCCACCCTTGCAACAGTTTCCATGGTTTCCTTTCTGACTATTCTGCCGCCGCCGCGCCGTTGATTTTGGGAATTTTCTGGTTCTGGTGAATGAATCCTTCTGATGGAAGGAGGGTGTGCAGGTTCTGCGGAAAAAAAGCGGGTTGTAGAACCTGCATTTTTTTACTTGAAAAATCAGTGACTTATTTTTTGTGTGCAGGTTCTGGAAAAAAAAGAAAAAGTAGAACCTGCATACATAAATACAATAAAAACAAAACATTATATAGTTTTGCAGGTTCTGAAGGTTCTACTTTTTAAGTCTAACGTGTGAGAAAAAAAATAAAAAAAAAATATATAGATACGCCACACATACACACACACGTATAAAGGATAATGTGGCACAGTAGAACCTTCAGAACCTGCAAAAATATGATAAGATCTTGTTTTTAAAGATTAAACATATGCAGGTTCTGGAAAATTAAGAAAAAGTAGAACCTGCATGATTTTTTAGCCAAGGCATGAAGCTATTCATTTTATTACAAATTTTTATTCTGTGACTTGCAGGTTCTACCTGCGACCATTTTGAGGGTAGAACCTGCACATATGAAGCCCTCTTCCCTCGATAGCCTGTAATTAGTACTTATTATTTCGTTTCCGGAACCATATCTTTTCCCATGGTGTCGGGTGTTGGATCGGCGAAAAGGATTGAAGGGTATCCTTCGCAGGCTTCCATGAGCAGCCTTTCCACTGTGGCAGAAAGGGGCAGCCCCCAGGCTTTGGAAAGCTTTGCGATCCTCCAAGAAACAGACGGGGTTACAAAAAAATCCAGCCTCCTACCCTCATGCTTTTTTTTCTCCCTCCATACCCTTGCCCGTGCTGCCGCGTCCTTGTGTTTTCTTGGTCGGCCCCTTTTCGGGTGTGTTTCGTTCCCGGTCAAGTTTTCCGTTCCGGGTGACGTTTCTTTTTCCATGAATCCTCCTTTTCGTTTCGGGTTATGAAAAGAGTATGTGGTAGGGGTGCTGTTGTCAATCCCTATTTCATTCCCGGAACGTAAATGCCTAGGGTGCATGTCTCTGGTTTCCGATACCCCGAAACGGGGCAAGGCCTATTTACGGTGTTTCACCGTAGCCAAAAACTAAGGCGGAACAATATCTTGCGGCTGTATCCGCAAGGAGGTATTTTTCTGAGCTATGCCACACGGCCACACACAGGGCTTTTCCTGCCATTTTTTGAGACGGACAAGCTTTAGCCTTCGCGGGCGGGAAAAAACCGCCTGAAAACGGCGTAGAGGCCTGTTTTTAAAAGATTTTTGAAAATCGGTTCCAGACATTGACAACCGAGACGAAACTCGTCATAAAATACTGTAACTAAACGAGTTTTTTTGGCATTGGTGGCTTCCGCCATGTCAGAAACAGGTTTTGGGTTTCATCATTGATATTGCTGAAAGGGCCATAGATGAGAGCAAAAAATCACCCCAAAAAAGGGGACATCCTTTTTGTTGAACCGATCCGCGATAAAGATAAGATTGAGGCAATCCGCTCCTTGCTCCGGGCCAAAAAATCCTTGCGGGATCTGGCCCTGTTTGAGGTGGGGCTTTCCTCTGCACTTAGAGCAAGCGACATCCTGCGGATCAGGTTGTTTGATGTTGAAGCCCTGGAAAGCGAGGGTTCTTTTCTGACCAGAGAGCGGAAAACACAGAAGATCCGACGTGTTGCTGTAAGCGAAAAGGCCCTTGGGGTTCTCCGGGCTTATCGGGATGAACGCATCCAGGCCGGGGCCGAGGAAAAGGATTTTCTTTTTTGCGGCCAAAGGAATCCCGGAAAGCAGCCGATGACGGTCTCATGGCTTGGGAGGCTGGTGGCCGGATGGTGCAGGGCGGCGGGGGTGCAGGGCAATTATGCCTCCCACAGCTTGCGGAAAACCGGGGCTTTTCATCGTCGCGAAGCTGGTTTTGATCTCCCCTCCTTGTGCCAATGGCTGAACCACAGCAGCGAGAGGATGACCCTGCGATACATTGGAGCCTCACGGGGAGACGTGGCAGAAATTTCCCGGTTTGAGATTTGAGGTTGTGGAAACCAGCGGCAAGCCTGAAGGGGATACTTTTCGCGCAAATTGCTACGCAGGAATGGGCGGTAACGCTGGAGTTCCGCATTATAAGGGACTGCGTAGCCATCTACGCATGGCCTGGACAGATGCGTGAGGACAGGGCATCGGTGAGAGACGAGGCTTTCGGGTGGGGCCGTAAAGTTCGTCTGCGGACTTGACATGGGACGGGGACACCCCTAAGATACACACAACATAGCGGCCTCCATTGTGGTGGCCGCGCAAGATACGGATGGCACGAGGACTATTTAAGCCCGGCCAGATTTCCTTCAGGGGATCTGCGCCGGGCTTTTTGCGTTCCGGGATAAAAAAAGGGGAGGATGGGATTATGAGTATTTCGGGTGAGGGTACCTGGCTGGATGACGCATTGACCAGCCCAGACGGGGAGAGGGTTTTTCGCCTCTTTTTTGGCTGTAAGGTGTTGCTTTTTCACGGGATTTCTCCGGCTGAAGCGGTCAAGGGAATGTTGTGCGGGTTTCGAGAAAAAGGAACTTTCCAGCAAGATGATGATTTCATTGCCAAAATCTGTGAAGAAATCTTGCGGCGAGACGAGGCGGGGGAAAGCTTGGAGATTCTGGCGGAACCCTGGGGCGGCAGTCCATCCGAGCTTGTGCAGATGGTGCGGGAGGTCGGGGCGGATATTCAGGTGAAGGCCCAGCGTCGGGCCGCTTGGGTTATTCCTGCTCAGTATTTAAGCTCCCGGAATGAAATTTGCGTAAAGCTTGATAAAGCTTGAAAGGATGGGTTCCAATGCCGGAAAAAAATAAGGGTCGTCTGCCATCGCCATCGAGCAGGAGGGCTGACATACTGCGAGGCATCGAAGCTGCAATACCCAGCGTTGTGGCAAAACTCACTGAGCAGGCCTTAAGTGGAAATGTCCAGGCCGCCGGGCTGCTCTTGGCACATTGGGCCGGGGGCGATCTTCCTAAAGTCTGAAGGCAGGGTGAGGTATTAGCAGCGCCCGTCCGATAGTGCCCGTTCAGACGGCAAAAACATCCCATGCCATTTGATCGGGCAAATTTTTTTCAAAAAAATATCGAAACTGACATGCTACTTTGCTCAAAAAGAAATCTTTTGCCTAAGAGTAACCGCTTTTTTATTGCTTAAAAAAATGCCTAAGAAAATAACCATTGACGTATGACCCGGAGCGGCTAGATTTAAAAAAATGATGCTCAGGCATCTGGTTTTACAGGAAAGAAGCAGCCAAGACCCCTTCCGCAAAAGGGCCTTGGCTTATGTGGGGAAAATAACTTCAGGATGAAAATCAATATATCAAGGATTGTTGATATAGCAAGTTCTTTTTCCCGTTTTTTTTTAAAAACGGAGCACATTATGCGAGTCGTTTTACGCAACACGCCTACCAGAGAAGATCGCAAGCCCTCCCGTCACAGGTGTATCCAAAAATCTTTTCCGACCGCAAGAAATAAATCCGTCATCCCATCCCGATGCAGATCTGCCCTGCTCTCCTTTTTTCTGGGAATCTTTGCAAGGGGGTGTAACATTGGAAACATTTAATAGCTTGGAATTTTGGAAAAAAACAGCCAAAGACTGGCCTTCTATTGTCCTGTGCAAAGATGCAGACAGCCGGAAACTGGCGGGTTTCCCCTATAGGCGTGGAACTTTTCGAAATTGCATCACGGGTAAAAAAGCGGCTTCCGGCCCCCGAACTCTCCGTATTGGTCGGCTGCTGGCCGTTGAGAAAGATGAGCTGATTCAGTGGCTTGCCTCCCGCACAAAAGGGGGGGCCGATGTATAAAATATCGATTTTTTCGTCAAAAAATCCAAGAGTTTTGACCAAGACGTTTACGCTGAAAGATGGCGTGGTGGAGAAATTGCCGGGGGGGAGTCTGTCGGCGGGAGAATGTGCAACCTATACCTTCACTTCACTGGAAGATTTCGCTGCATCCATCACGAAGCTTAAACCTCATCAGGCGGTCGCGTATGGAGTACCAGCGTTTGAAGGTGACGCATGGTGCGTCCTATCTGGAAAAAAATTTCTCTCTGCCGGGAGTCCTGAAGGGGTTCTGACCCGAACCCGCAAAAACTTCACATGGCCTGAAGGCCCCGGCCTGTTGATGTTGGATTATGATCCCCAGCCCGGAACTGATCCCCTCAGTCCTGATGAATTTCAAAAAACTCTTCTCCGGGTATGTCCCCCACTGGCAGGAACGGGGATGGTTCAGTGGTTTTCTGCGTCCTCCTTCGTCCGGAAGCCGGATGGAAGTTTCCATTCCGAAGTCCAGGGACAGCGGATCTGGATACCCATACAGGATGCGAGCGATATCCCTCGTGCGGGTCAAATTTTGTACGATCGGCTCTGGCTGGCAGGGTTTGGCCGGATGGACATTTCGAAGAATGGGCAGACCTTAGAACGATCCCTCATTGATTCATCGGTATGGCAACCCGAGCGCCTGGACTTTGTTGCCGGAGCACGGTGCTTAGGTGGACTTGTCCAAGAACGCCCTGCCCCCAGAGTAATTGAAGGCAGCATACTGGATTCATGGGTGGCTCTGCCAGATCTTGCCGAGGATGAGAGTCGTCAGTTGTCTGAAATCAAGTCCCGTCTCCGGCAGCGATCGGCGCTGAGGCTTCCCGGTGTTGTTCCTGAAACGGGTCAGACATCTATTTTGTATGGAAAGCAAACCATCATCTTGGAAAACGGAACCCACATCACCGTAAAAGATGTGTTGACCCGGCCTGACACCCTTGACGGATCGCTGACCAGAGATCCCTTAGAGCCGGACTACCAAGGCGGGAAGGTCTGCGGCAAGCTGTTCCTGAGCCAAAAAGAATCCATCCTTCACAGCTTTGCCCACGGGGGCCGAAGCTACCGTCTCCTGTCACAGGATGGAACCATAAACATCCGGCCTGGGCAAACGGCGGAGGCTGTTACCGAATCCTTCAAATTGCTGCGGGATTCCGGTCTTTTTGTCTCCACATGCGGCCTTTGCACCGTCGATAAAGGAGAAGGTGCCGCCACCATACGGCCCATGTGTGAAGCCCGGCTTCAGAATTTTGTGGGGAAACAATTGATTTTTGAGAGGGAGGAAAAGAAACAACCACAGAGGATAGACCCTCCCCTCCCCCTCATAAAGCAGATGTTGGCGACTGCCCGTGAACATGGCCTTCCAAAGCTGGAAGGCATTGCCCGTCTGCCCATGCTGACGCTGGACGGGGTGCTGCACGATAGACCCGGATATAACCCTATCGCCCGGTGCTATCTGGATTTTGATGTAAAGACATGGCCTGGCATCCCTGAGCATGTGGGACGGTTTACCCCTGCCGACATCCGATCATTAGTTGAAAAAATGTTAAGACCGTTCCGGGGGTTTCCCTTTTGCTCAGATCAGGACAAGGCGGTATTGCTGGCAATGATTTTTACGGGACTGATGCTGCCATCAGTGGATATGCGTCCGGCCTTTGCCGTAGATGCGCCCTGCCCTGCCAGTGGAAAAACCCTTTTGGTCCGGATGGTGGCGTATTGTGTCGAGGGCAAGGAGGCGGGGCTTGTTCCTGGATCTGAAAAAGAGGAAGAAACTGGAAAGAGGCTGTTCGCCTTGCTGCTGGAAGGCAGGTCGTGCGTCGTCTTCGATAATCTGGAAGGGGGGTTTGGGTCAGGAAAGCTCTGTTCAACGATAACCAGCCCTGTCCTGACGGATAGGATTCTGGGAAACAGCCAGACCCGGACAGTGGAAAACCGGAGCCTGATAATCCTCACGGGTAATAATATTTCCCTCAAGGGGGATATGGCTGTACGGCGAGTGCTGACATGTAAAATTGATCCGGCAATGGAGCGGCCACATGAGCGCCGATTCTCTTTCAATGCCCTGGCGGAAGTGGCTTCGAAACGCATGGAGATGGTGGCGGCGGGGCTGTCCTTGATGATGGATCATTCCAAAAAATATGGGGGGAAGACAATTACCCCCAAAGGCTTCAGTGCTTATCCGCAATGGGATTTTATCCGGCAGGCCACCTATGCAATAACAGGGGAAGCTTGGGGGGAGTGTATCGACGTTGCGGACGCTTTTTACTCACGGACAGTACAAGATCCTGAACTCGCCACTTGGCAAGACGTACTGGAAAAGTTGGCCAAGTTTCAAGCTGGCGTAACGCATGGCCCTTTCACATGCAAGGAGCTGTGGGAGTATGCCCAGGCGGAAACGGACTTCCTGGAAATCCTGGTGGAGGGGTTGGGCCAGAGAATAGCCAATGCCCGGAGCCTCGGGAATCTATTTGCCAGACGGAAAGATCGGTTTATGGGCGGACTGGTGCTGAAGGAGAGGGGAAAAGATCGGAGCAAGACGGCGTTATCCCAACTTCGTCAAAATTGATCGGGCAACGCTTATTTTTTGCCCAAAATCCCATGTCTTGCAGTCATAACTTCCTGAAATCATTGTGTCGCACCTGGCAAAATCCAAATGTAGTGACCCATAAAATAAAATAATTATTGACACCCCCCTGTTTTTTAGCTACGGTGACGGGTATGTATATTAAACGCGTCCGCAAATCGAACCGTAACAGCAAGAAGGTGTATGAATATCTGCACCTTGTTGAAACTATCCGAACCCCGAAAGGGCCTCGGCAGCGTCTTATTTTAAATCTGGGGATTCTCGATGTGCCCCAGGAGCAGTTCAAAGAGCTTGCCAATGCAATTGAATCCTTGCTTTATGGGCAAATCCCCCTTTTTAAAACGGATCTTCACATTGAAAAGATT
Organism: Desulfobotulus sapovorans DSM 2055; assembly: GCF_059569355.1. NCBI lineage: Bacteria > Pseudomonadati > Thermodesulfobacteriota > Desulfobacteria > Desulfobacterales > Desulfobacteraceae > Desulfobotulus > Desulfobotulus sapovorans. The sequence goes on from NZ_JCANVJ010000021.1 coordinate 62,540, forward strand.
GCCCGCAATGCGGCGGATACAATCCGGAGCAGGCAGGCTGAGG